>NZ_JAKSYA010000034.1:0-149316 GCF_022829485.1 Methylobacterium sp. J-059 | reverse complement strand
GGCGTCTTGGCCTTGGGCCGGCACGCCTCCACCAGGGGCTCCAGTTCAGACCATTGCGCGTCGCTCAGCATCATCCCTCCTGCCTCAGAAAGATGAAAACGCGAGCCCCGGCAATCCGTTCAGGCGATGACAGGCCCTAGTGGAAGTGGCGCCGAGGACGAGCCAGTCCGCCGGGAGGACGCTGCCGGGGTTTAGGCCTCCGAAGTTCGCACCCTTGATGGCGATCCGGTCGAACTGGCTCTGGGAGAAGTCCATGATGGTATCGGCTCCCTCGCCCGGCGCGTTGAACAGGAACTGGTCCGCGCCTTTGCCGCCGGTGAGGATATCGTGCCCGAAGCCGCCCGCGAGGATATCGTTGCCCGAACCGGTGACGAGGGTGTTGTCCCAGGCGTTCCCAGCGGCCTGGAAGGCGGAAGTGCCGGAATAGGTCAGGTTCTCGACGAAGTTGCCGAGGGCGTACTGGGTCAGGCCGGTCTTGATCAGGACGGTGTCGATGCCGCCGGCATCCGGGCTCGCTGCGTCGGCCAGGTCGACCTGCTCGAAGATCCGGTCGCCAGCGGATTCAATGAGGTAGGTGTCGTTGCCCCCCCCACCCGCGAGGAGATCCGCGCCCGCACCGCCGTCGAGGGTATCGTTGCCCGCCCCTCCCTTGATCAGATTGTCCAGGGTGTTGCCCGTGCCCTTGAACCCGTCGATGCCGGTATAGACGAGGTCCTCCACATTGCTGCCGAGCTTGTAGGTCGCGAGCGCGGTCAGCACCGTGTCGTGGCCGGCATCCGCGGCCTCCGTCACAGTATCGTTGATCCCGACGATGTAGGTGTCGTCGCCGAGGCCGCCCTTCAAGCTGTCCTTCAGCGTATCGCCGCCGCCCGAGAGCGTGTCGTTGCCGGCCCCGCCCGTGATCGTGTTGGCGAGTTCGTTGCCGGTGCCGTGGAAGTCGCCGGTGCCGAGGAAGGTCAGAACCTCGACCCCGTTGCCGAGGGCGTAGTTGGCGAGCGTCGTCTTGATCGTGTCCGTGCCCGCGTCGGCGCGTTCCGTCACCACGTCCCCGACATTGTCCACGAAATAGACGTCGTTTCCGAGGCCGCCCGCCATGGTGTCGGCGCCGAGGCCGCCGTCGAGAGTGTTGTTGGCGTCGTTTCCGGTGAGGACATTGTCGAGGGCGTTGCCGGTGCCCTTGCTCGCGGTCCCAGTCAGGACGAGGTTCTCGAGGTTGGCACCGAGGGTGAAGCTCACCGCGCTGAGGACGGTATCGATGCCGCCGCCGGGCAGTTCGACGACCGCGTCCTTGCTGTTGTCGACGATGTACGTGTCGTTTCCAGCCCCGCCCGTCATGGTATCGGCGCCGCCCAGCCCGTCGAGGGTCTCGCCCTCCGCGGTGCCGGTGAGCCTGTCGGCCGCGGCGGTGCCGGTGATGGCTGGGCCCTGCACGTCGGAGAGTGTGATGGTGAAGGCCTGATCGAAGGCATGCCCGCCCCCATCGGTGACGCGCGCCGTCACCGTGAGGCTTGGATTGGTTTCGAAATCGAGGACTGCGCCGGCGGCCACCACGAGGTTGGCGCCGTCGACCGCGAAAGCACCGCCGGCCGTGTCGAGAAGCGTGAAGGTGAAGCTGTCGCCGACATCCGGGTCGGTGGCGCTGAAGCTGCCGACAAGCGTGCCGCCGGGGCTGTTCTCGGGTACCTCGGCATGGCTCAGCGCGAGCGCTGTCGGGGGAGCGCCGAGCGGCACCGTGATAGTGCCGTCCGAGAACTTGAGGGTCTCAATGCCGACCAGGGTGTCGGTTCCCTCGTCGCCCCCAATGTCGCCCGGGTTGTTATCGGTGATCACGACCCGGCCGGCCGTGATCGTGACCGTGTAATCGGCCTTGGCTCCGAGATAGAGGGCGATGTCGGTCCCGAGACCGCCGTCGATGGTGTCGTTGCCGGCCCCGCCCGTGATGCTGTCGTTGCCGCCCATCCCGAAGAGGATGTCGTCGCCGAGGTCGCCCTTGAGCGAGTTCTTTGCGTCGTTACCGATGATGGTGTTGGCCAAGTCGTTGCCGAACCCGGAGATTTCCGCCATGCCGACCATGGTGAGGTTCTCCACGTTGCTCTTGAGCGTGTGGGTCACGCTGCTGTTCACCGTGTCCACGCCCTCGCCGAACTTCTCGATCACGAGGTCTCCCGTCGTGCCGACCGCCGTGACGTCGACGTAGTAGGTGTCGTTGCCGAGGCCGCCTTCGAGCCGGTCCGAGCCGACGCCGCCATCGAGGATGTCGTCGCCGTCGCCGCCCTTGATCCAGTCGTTGAGGCCGCCGCCCGTGATCATATCGTTGCCGAAGCCGCCATCGAAGGCGAGGGTGGTATCGTAGCCGGCGGCCGCCGCGGCCGCCGCGGTGCCGGCGAGATGGACCACATCGTCCCCCGCCCCGGCCGCGTACTGCGTGCCGGCTTGGTAGGTGCCCGCCGCCACGGTGGCGAAATCCACGGTGTCGTTGCCGTTGCTGAACAGCCCGTTCGGAATGTTCACCGTGTAGGTCTTGTCGGAGAACTTGAGCAGTTCAACGCCCTGAATCGTGTCGGTGCCCTCGTCGGTATCGGCGGGGTTGAGGTCCGTGACGGTGACCGCGCCGCCCACGTCGGTGATGCGGTAATCGGCAAACTTGCCGGCGAAGACCGCTGTGTCGCGCCCGAGGCCGCCATCGATGATATCGTTGCCTAGGCTGCCGCGCAGGGAGTCGTCGCCGGCGCCGCCCAGGAGGGTGTCGTTGCCCGCATTGGCGTTGATGATGTTGTTGCCATCGTTGCCCGCGATGACGTTATCGAGTTCGTTGCCGGTGCCGTTGACGTTGTCGAGGCCGACCAGGGTGAGGTTTTCGACGTTGCTCTTGAGTGTAAAAGTCACGGTGCTGATGACTGTATCGATCCCCTCGTTCGGCTTCTCCACGACAAGATCGCCGGTGGCGCCGATCGCGGTGGTGTCGACGTAGTACTTGTCGTTACCGAGGCCGCCCTCCATTCGGTCGGAGCCGGCACCGCCATTGAGGATGTCGTCCCCGGCTCCGCCCTTCATCCAGTCGTCGAGGTTGCCGCCGATGATAACGTCGTTGCCGTCGCCGCCATCCATCGCCACGGTGGTGTCGTAGCCGGCGGCCTGAGCCGCCGTCGCATCCTTGGGCAGGTAGATCTCGTCGTTGCCGGCCAAGCCCGCGTGGGACGAGGTCGGTGCGTAGGTGCCGGCTACCACGGTGGCGAAGTCGACGTAGTCGTCGCTCGCGGTGAAGAGGGCCGGCAGGCCGGTACCCTTGATGTCGTATTGCGGCTTGTCGGCGAAGCTGAGGTACTCGACCCCGTCGAGGAGGTCGGTGCCGTCGTTGCCGTCGGCGAGGTTGATGTCGGTGACCGTGGCTGTGAGGCCGTCGGTGACGATGCGGTAATCGGCGAACTTGCCCGAGAAGATCGCCGTGTCGGTGCCGGCCCCGCCGTAGATGAGGTCGTTGCCGGCCCCGCCGGTGACGAGGTCGTCGCCCGCATCTGCCCAAATCTCGTCCGCTCCGGCCCCGCCCTTGATGATGTCGCTGCCGTCGCCCCCCGAGAGGACGTCGGAATCGTCGCCGCCGTCGATGACGTCGTTGCCGGCCCCGCCCCGGATCAGGTCGACGCCCGCGCCGCCGTTGAGGGTGTCGTCGCCGGCATCGCCGAACAGGGCGTCGCTGCCGCCGCCGCCGTCGAGGATGTCGTTGCCGGCACGTCCGTGCAATTCGTCGCGCGCGGCGGTGCCGACGAGGTGGTCGCTGCCGGCCGGCGCGTCGGCCCCGTTCTGCACGGCCCGCGAGACGTCGATGCCTTGCAGGGACAGAGCGGCGTCGAGCAGGCGGTCGGCGGCCGTTACGCGCGAGGCGCCCGTGAGATGGATGCCGTCCTCGATGGTGTTCAGGTCGGTGGTGATCGCGCCGATCTCGACGCTTCCCATGGCGTCGGCGACCTGATGTTGGGCGATGCGGACCGCGTCGTATTTGTCGTCGTTGTCGCCGTGGGGGCCGATCTCCTGGATCAGGACGTGGCCGGAATGGAAGTCGGTGAGCACCCGGTTCATGAAGGTGGTCAACGCTGTGGCGTAGGTGCCGGTCGTGATGTTGGCCGTCGCATCGGTTTCCCCCTGCGCCCACAGCACCACCTCGGCGGAGCCGCCGACCTTGGCAAGCAGCGATAGGGCCGTGGCGTAGAGGGAGCCCGCGGCGGTATCCATCCAGTAGCCGTTGCCCTTGTCGGCGGCGGCCACCAGGGCGGTGCCGCCCTTGGCGGCAGCGACCATCAGCACGGGTTCGGCGGCGTAGTTCTCGGCGAAGTAGGTGGAGGCGCCCCCCTCCACGTGTCCGATGGAGCCGTCGGCCTCCATCATGTAAGTGCCGGTCGCGGCATCCGGCACGGCGGTGGGAGTGTTGTACCAGCGCTCGATGTTCGACTGGCCGATCGTGAACACCACGGCGCCGATAGCAAGGTCGTCGGCCTTGACCGTGGTCCCGGTCCTCACCTCGAGGTGGTAGCCGTCGCCCTCGGGCACGTCCTTGAGCACGCCGCCCGCGGTCCAGTCGACGACGACGTTGCCGTTGCGGTCGAGGACCCGCGCCTGGTCGCCGGTGTAGCGGACATCGGCGGTATCGCCGTCGCGTTGCAGGAAGATCATGGTCGTCCCCTCGTCCTGGTGGTGAACCGCCTGTCTCGAGCGGGCTCCGATCGGGTTGGGCGCAGCGCGAAGCGCCTCGCGGCCAAGGGGACTCCTTGGCCGCGAAGGGTCTCAGCGCAGGTGATCGCGGATGCCGAGGACGACGAGGAGGCCGGTGAGCCAGACCAGCAGCGCGAAGCCCGCCATCACCGCGATCGAGGCCGGGCGGTTGGGGAACTGCGCGCTCTCGGCGAGCGCCGGCCGCGCGAAGGTCGCGAGGTAGATCTGCTGCCGGTCGGCGAGGCCGCGGGCGGCCTGCAGCGCGTCCATCGCCATGCCGTAGCTCTTCTCCGCGAAGGTCTGCTCGGATTCGAGGCTGGCGTAGCGCGCGACCATGCTGCCCATGTCGGCTCCCGCCCCCTGGCCGTTGCGCTGGCCCTCGGCCTCCACCGAGCGGACCTGCTGCTCGGTGGCCTTGATCCGCCCGGTCAGGGTCTGGATCATCGGGGCGTTGGGCTGCATCGAGCCAGACAGCGCGGAGGCCTCGGCGCGCAGGCTGGCGAGGTCCGACCGCAGCTTGGCCAGCAGGTCGGCGTTACTCGTCGCCACGCGGACGGGATCGTAGGTGCCTTCCGTGCGACGGAAATCGCCCAGCGCGTCGCGAGCGTTGCGCAGGCGCGCCTCCGCCTTCTGCGCCTCAGTTTCGGCGAAGCGCACGAAGTCCTGCCGGCCCCGGTTTGTCAGCTCGTTGGCGAGGCGCTCGGAACCGTCGATGACGGTCTGCGCGAGCTTGTAGCTGTCCTCAGGCGTGTAGGCCCGGACCTTCACGGTGAGGATGCCAGTGGAGAGGTCGTAGCGCGACATCACCATGGCGCGCCAATGGCCGACCAGCGCCTCGATGGGCGCGGCCGGGTCGAAGCGCGACCAGAGATCGGCACGGGGATTCGAGAAGATCTGGCGCAGGTCGATCTTGCGCTGCACCTCGTCCACAAACTGCCGCGTGGTGATGTAATCGGCGATGATGAAGGAATCGGTGTTGCCCGCGAGGGAGTTCGGCACACCGCTGACCACGCTCGCCGAGTCGTGTCCGCCGCTGCGCTCCACCGAGCGCAGGGCGAACTTGACCTCCGAGACGTACTGGTCGGCGGCGACGAAGCCGTAATAGAGCGCCGCCGCTAGGGTCGGCAGGACTACGAGGGCGAGGAACGACAGGACGATGCCCCGGCGCTGGCGGTGGCGCCGCGCCCGCCGCCCGGCGAACTGCGAGGCCTGATCGGGCAGGCCTGGCAGCGGCCGGGTCGGCGCATCGGCGATCCGGCGCGCTGTCTCGGGCTCGCCCGCGAGCGCCGTGACCTCGCGCAGGATAGGCGGCTTGGCGGAGGGGCGGATCGCGGGCTGCCCCCGCCGCCAGCGGGCGACGTTGTCCGGCCCATCCTCTGCGCCGGGTTCCGCGTCCGGCCCCTCCGCCGGCTCATCGGGCGCCGGGGCTTCGGCCGGGACCGCACCGGCCTTGACCCGACGCTGCCTGAGGACGCTGAGGAGCGGCGAGACCCGCGCGGCGACTTGTCCAGGTTCGGTGCTCATGACGGCTCTACCTCCCGTTCAGCCCATCGGTCTGCGCCCCGGTCGGCCCCTTGGACCTCAGTGCGGTAGATCTCGTTCGTGTAGACGGAGACCGCTTCCTCGACCGTGTCGAAGATCAGGAGCGACCCTCCCTCGAGGATGGCGCCGCGGTCGCAGTACAGACGCAGCATCTTAGCGTTGTTCGAGGCCATGATGATCCGCGCGTAGCGCCGGCGCTCAGCGAAGAGCTGGTTGCAGCGGCGCTTGAACTCGACGTCACCGGCGGCAGTGACCTCGTCGACCAGGTAGACGTCGAAGCGGATCGCCATGCAGGCGCTGAAGGCGAGACGCGAGCGCATGCCGTTCGAATAGGTCCGCAGCGGCTCGTTGAGGTAGTCCCCAAGCTCGGCGAAATCGTCGACGAATGCCACGATCCGGCGCACGTCCTCGCCGTAGACCCGGGCCAGGAACGCGATGTTTTCGCGCCCCGTCATCATGTTGGAGAAGCCGACGGAGTGGCCGACCGGAAACGAGACCCGCACGTCGCGGTCGATATGCCCCCGATCCGGCAGCTCGGAGCCGGCCAGCATCCGCATCAGGGTGGACTTACCCGAGCCGTTGCGCCCGAGGATGCCGATGCTCAAATCCGTAGACAAAGCGCAATTCACGTCGGCCAGAATGCGCTTGACGCCGTGCGCCGTGCGGTAGCCCTTCGAGACGTTGTCGAGGAGGATCATATCGCCTCCACCTTTCGGCGGGCGAGGCGCTCCAGCACTAGGCCCACGACGCAGGTGCAGACAGCCCACTGGATCAGGTAGGCCTTGTCGAGGGTGGTGGGGCTGTAGGCCGGATAGAACGATGTACGGGTCCACTCGATGGCATGGACAAGAGGGTTCCAGACCAGGAACACCTGCGCGGTCGCTGGTACCTGGTCGACGAGGTAAAAGATGCCGGAGGCGAGGTAGAGCGGCCGGGTTAGGATGTTGAAGACGTTGTGCCAGGACTGGAGCAGCGCCGTCAGCGTGGCATTGATCATCCCCACTCCGACTGCGAGCAGAAATGTCGCCGCTACCGCGCCGAACAGGGATTCGAGGTCAAAGGGCCAGTCGCTGAAGCCGATCGATACCAGGAGGGTGATCAAAATCGTCGAGACGATGAGCCAGGTCGCACCCTCCAGCAGAGCCCGAGCGCACAGGATGTCGAGATGGGTCACCGCCGGCACGTTGAGGAGGGGTCGGTCCGAGGTGAAGGCCGAGACCAGCCGGTAGGAGACCTTGCTCCAAAGGAAGAAAGGCAGCAGCCCGGTCATGAAGAACAGAGCCATGCTGCCGCCAAGGGGCGAGCGCCGGCCGAGCGTATAATGGACGATGGACAGCCCAACCGCATGGGCGACCGGCTCGATCAGCACCCAGACGTAGCCGAGACGGGTCCGGCCGAAGCGGGTGTGGGTCTCGCGCAGGATCAGCGCGCCCACTACGTCGGCCTGATTCCTCAGGGCCGACGCGCCATTCCTGAACGCTGAAGCTTGGACATGGGCCGGCATCGGATCGGTCCTCCGGTCGGTCGCGGTATCTCGAAGTGGCGTCCCGGGTCAGGGTTCCGGCTCAGGGCCGGGCATCGGAGAGGTGGGTCTCGCGGGCGAGCGCGGCGGTGGGCCCGGGCTCCGCGGTCGATGCCGGCACGCGCCGGGGCGGCAAGGCCACCCGCACGACGTCGCCGGGCTCGACCCGGGCGGTCTCGGGGACGCTGCGCTCCCGCATCCGGTCGCCGTCGCGGCGCAGGATCGCGTAGGCCGGTAATGCCTCGCCGCTGCGGACCCGGAACTCGCCGTCGGAATGATCGACGATCCGCTGGTCGGTGATGATCTTCTGGCGGGCCTGCTCCAGGTTGGCCCGCGCATCCTTGAGCTGGTCGAGGATCTCGGTGCGCCGATTGGTGCGGAGCTCCTCGGCCGTCTGGTCGGCCCGGGCCATGTCCTGCGCGTTCTTGAGCATGTCCGATTGCAGCTGGCGCTTCTTGGCCTCGGCCTCGGCGTGGCGCGCCTCGATCGGGAACAGGATCGGGCGCCGCGACAGGCCCTTGCTCACGAGGTCGGTCTGATCGTCGAGTTCCTTCTTGGCGATGGCCATCTGGCGCTCGATCGCGGTGGATTGAGCCTCCAGGGAACCGTTCTGGCGCTCGGCCAGGGTCTTGAGGTTGCGCTGGTTCGTCACCGCCGCGTCGAGGGCGACCCCGCGCTGCTTCATGATCTTGGCCTCGTCGGCCATCATCCGGGCGACGGTTGGGTCGGCCTTGCGGGCCAGGATCTCGTCGGGAAACGCGATGACGTCGCGCCCGGCCAGTTCCGCCTCCAGGCGAGCCGCCCGCACGAGGAGCAAGTCCCGGTCGGCGGCCTGCAGGGCGCCGTCGCCCGCCGCTGCCAGGGCCTCGCGCTGGTAGCGGCTCGGATCGTCGGGCCGCCGGTACAGGCCGCCCGCGATGCTGACCGCATGCAGCACGGTCATGCCGGGGCGGAAGGGATAGCTGCCGGGGCGGTCGACGACGCCGACCACGTAGAACGGCCGGTACTCGACGACCTCCACCGAGGCGCTCGGCATCGTGAGTGTCCCGAGCTTCGCCTGGAAGGCCTCCGAGATCGCGCGGGCGAGGTCGGCCGTCGCGCGCCCCTCCGCCGGCACCTCGCCCACCAGCGGCAGAGGCAGGTTTCCGGCATTGTCGACAGTGAACTGCCCGTCGAGGCGCGCCTGAAAGTCGCCGCTCTGCGCCGGCACCGCCCCTTGGGCCCACTGATAGACTGTGACGCGCAGCTTGTCGGCCGGTCCCAGCGCGTAGGCGTCGGCCGCCCGCGCCTCCGGCCGGCACGCGGCGGCCAGGACAAGGGCGGGGATCAGGGCTCTCAGGGCGAAGCGCTGCGACATCGGGATGGATTCCTCGGCATGGCACCGCCTCCCGAACCTGGGCTCGCCGGCCCGGCCCGCGCTTGCGCGCAGCCGATCGTGACGATGATGTTCGATAGGGGGCGAAGAAAAGCGAACGGAAAACCGCGGTCGTTCCTGCGTCGTACATCAAGTATTCGCAGCAACCTCGCGGCCCTGTTAACGAACTGTTCACCGACCGCGATCGCGAGGCAACACCCCCAAACGGCGTAGGCCGATGGCCCGAGGGGGACGGGGCCTACGGGATGGCGCGTTGCAGGGTCTTGCCGGTTTCCAGCAGCGAGCGCCCGCAGCTGATGGCAAGGGCGGGCTGGAGCTGCAGCGCGATCTCGGGTCCGCCAAGGATGTCGAGGAGCAGGATCGCAAGGCAGTGCTCCCGGATCGCCCCCGTGCGCCAGCCGGTCACCGGCCAGTCACTGCGCAGGATCCGGCCCGGCTCCGGGACGCGGCCCTCGGCGTGGAGCACGCAGGCGCCGATCAGGGCCGCGCCGAGCTCCCCGGCCTGCTCGGGCGTTATCGCGATGGGGATGCTCTTCGGACCGACCTGGATCCGCAGACGCAATTCGCCCTCCGCGACCTCGACCGCGTAGGCGACGGGCGGGCTCCGGCGCGCGCCCGGAGACCCTGGATCGGAGGAAGCTCCGTCCGCGGTTTCCGGCTCATGGGCCTCGGGACCGGCGGTTTCCTGCGCCGGGTGATCCGGGTGTGAAAGATCCTGCTCCGGGGAAATCGACACAGCGCGCCTCCTTGCGACGGGACCTTGGGCTCCGGGCACACCACGGGCGGCGGAAGGCGCATCCGAGGGGCCTGGCGAGCTTTGCGTGGAGTGGCCGGTCCCGCAAACTCGGCCATCGGCCTTACGAACTCCGTACGGAGGAGGGGGGCCTACCTCCTTCGGAGAGGGTGGCCTCCCGAAAGGCGAGGTCCCCTCGAGGGCGGACGTCGTCTCATAGTCGGGCTCGTGAAGGACGCGTGCCGCCGGTTCGGGCTCGCCGATCCGCCGCAGCCGGCACCGTCACCACCAGCGAGGGGCTCCGTGCGCATACTCATCACCGGAACAGCGGGCTTCATTGGCTACCACGTCGCCCGGCGCCTGCTTCGCGAGCAGCACGAGGTCGTCGGCATCGACGGTATGACCGCCTATTACGACGTCAGCTACAAGCAGCGCCGGCACGCGGCCCTGCTGCAGATGCCGGGCTTCACGGCGCATGCGCTGATGCTGGAGGACATGGAGGCCCTGAGCCAGGTCTGGGAGGAGACCGCCCCCGATGTGGTCATCCATCTCGCGGCCCAGGCCGGCGTGCGCTACAGCCTGGAAAACCCGCGCTCCTACGTCGATTCCAACGTTACGGGGACCTTCAACGTGCTCGAATGCGCCCGCCGGATGACGCCGGGCCACCTGCTCCTCGCCTCCACCAGTTCGGTCTACGGCGCCGCCGACAAGGTGCCCTTCGCCGAGGCCGACAAGGCGGATGCGCCGATGACCCTCTACGCGGCCACCAAGAAGGCCACCGAACTGATGGCGCATTCCTACGCCCATCTGTTCGATATCCCCACCACCGCGTTCCGGTTCTTCACCGTCTACGGGCCCTTCGGGCGCCCCGACATGGCGCTGTTCAAGTTCGTCTCTGCCCTGTTGCAGGACCGGCCGATCGACATCTACAACCACGGCCGGATGGAGCGCGACTTCACCTACATCGACGACCTCGTGGAGGGCATCGTCCGCCTCATCGACGCGGTCCCGATGCGCGGAGAGCCGGTCCGGGACGCCGAGGACACCCTCTCGGCGGTGGCCCCGTTCCGGACGGTCAACATCGGCAATTCCGACCCCGTGCCGCTGATGCAGTTCGTCGACGCCGTCGAGAGCGCGGTGGGCCGTAAGGGCCGGCACAACTACCTGCCCATGCAGCCCGGCGACGTGCCCCGCACCTTCGCCGATACCGGCCTGCTCCAGAGCCTGACCGGCTTCCGACCCTCCACTCCGGTAGCCGAGGGGGTCCACCGCTTCGTCGGCTGGTACCGGGAGTATCACCACGTCTAAGGCCGGCCCTGATCGGAGACGGATCGCTGCCGGCGGAGGGTGATGGCGCCCTTCGCCATAGGCTTCCTTCCGCGGGAAGCCGCGGTGCCATCCGCCGGCAGACGCGCAGCGCGCGGGGACATCGCAATGCTCAACGACCCGGACGGCACCCTCGCGTTGGGACCCGGCCCCGCCACCGGCGATCCCATCGACCCGATCGGCGAGGCCATCGGTGGCATCCTTGGCCGCACGCGCTCCCGGCCCGGCCCGGCCGATGGCGTCGTCCTGCAGCGCGCAGCCGCGATCGCGGCGGGCGCCGCCCGCGGTCCCGAGGCGCGGATCGCCCTCGGGGGGCTGCTCGCGCTGGTGCGCGCGCATCCGGGCTGCGAGCGCCTGCAGGTCCTAGCCGCTCGCTTGGTGGAGGCGGCCGAGCTGGTCGAGCCCGGCACGCAGGATCGCGAGGCGGTGCCGGCCCGCGTCTGGGCGGGGGTGCATGCCCGCTTCCCCGAGGCGGTGGAGCCGTTTCGCCTGGTGCTGCGGTGGACCCTGCGCCGGCAGGGCCGCGAGGCCGCCGCCCAAATGTTTCGCGACCGGTTCCCGGCCCCCCCGACGACGCCCGCCGCGATGCTGCTCCAGGCCTGGGGCCTCGAGGAGATCCGCGCCCACGCGGAGGCCGATAGGGCGTTCGGGCGCCTCATCGCGACCCATCCGAGGGAATCCGCCTATCTCCAGTTCGCCCGCGCGCTGTCGAAGCGGGGCGAGATCGAGCGGGCCCTGCGCCTACTGAACGACGGGATCGCCCGATTCGGCGGCGGTGGCCGGCTCGCCGTCGCCCGCGCCGCGGCGGCCGCCGACTGCGCCCGGCTGACGGCGTTCTGCGGGCGCACCGCGATGCCGACCGGGGGCCGCGCCGCCGATGCGGTGCTTGCCGAGATCTTCGCCCGCCTCGTGCCGACGCGTCGGGCGGCCCGTCGGTGCCGCCGGGTCGGGCGCGTGACGATGATCACCGGCTCCCTCGGGGCCGGCGGCGCCGAGCGACAGTTCGCCCTGACCGCACGGGCGCTGCACGCCGCCCGGGTGAAGGCCGCACCGATCGCCGGCTCCGTGATCGGCGGGCCGGTCGACGTCGTGGTGCGCTCGACGAGCGCCCGGCCGGGGGGCGACTTCTTCGCGCCCGGCCTGCGGGCGGCCGGGCTTGAAATCGCCGAATACGCGGACTTCCCCCTCCAGGGCGGCGAGCCGGCCCGCTCGGTGCTGGCTCCCTTCGCGTCGATGCTCGACCTGCTGCCCACGCCGATGCAGGAGGGCACCCTGCGCCTCGCCGATGCGCTCCGCCGGCGCCGGCCCCACGTGGTCCATCTCTGGCAGGACGGCTCGATCCTGGCGTGCGGGCTCGCAGCGCTGGCCGCCGGCGTGCCCCGGATCGTCCTATCCGTGCGCAGCCTGCCTCCGATCGACCGGCCGGAGCGCGACCGCCCCGAATATGCCGGGCTCTACCAGGCGATGCTGGCTGCCCCCGGCGTGCGGCTCACCGCCAATTCTCATGCGGCCGCGCGTCGCTACGCCGCCTGGCTCGACCTAAACCCGGGCCGTGTCGACGTGATCTATAACGGCGTCGACGCCCTCGACCCCGAGGGCGGCCCAGCCGAGATCGCGTGCGCGGCGGATTTTGCGGCGCGCAATCCCGGCCCCGGCTTCACCCTTGGCACGGTGATGCGCCTAGATGACAACAAGCGGCCCTTCCTCTGGCTGGACGCCGCCGCTCGCATCCGGGCGACGGCGCCGGACACCCGCTTCATCCTCGTGGGCGACGGCCCCCTGCGCATGACCTGCGTGGCCTATGCCGCACGGCTCGGCCTCGCGGAGAACGTCCTGTTCGTCGGTCGCTCGGCCCATGTCGGCTACTGGCTGGCGCGGATGGACGCGTTCCTGCTGCTCTCCCTGGTGGAGGGCCTGCCCAACGTCCTCGTCGAGGCCCAGCATGCGGGCCTGCCGGTTGTGACCACGGAGGCCGGGGGCGCGGCCGAGACCATCGTGCCGGGGCGGACCGGGCTCTTGCTACCGCCGAGACCGGACCTCGCACCCGAGGCGGTCGCGGCGACGATCCTGGCCCTTCGTGACGATGCCCCGCGCCGCCAAGCGATGGCGGCGGCCGCCCGGATCTGGGCCCGGGAGACCTTCTCGGTGACCGCCATGATGGAGCGGACGGTTCGCAGCTTTCTGGCATGAGCCTCTTGGCGTGAGGGCCGGGACTCACGAGCGCCGGCAGACCTCCGGCCAAGTCGCCCCGATGCCTTTCGGCCCGGCCAGCCGCAGGAGGCAGGTGGCAAGCTTAGAGGCGTTCGCGCCCGAGACGGCGCGCACGGCGACAGAGGCCATGGGAATCCGCCGTGCGATGTCGGCGTCCTTCTCCACCACGCTGATGTTGCCCACCGTGACATTGTCCTCGGCCGCCACCGCGCCGTCGGCCTCCCGCCCCCCGCCCGAGGCGGCGCGCACCACCGAGATCGGCCCCGCACCGATCCGGCCGGCATGGTCCGGGTTGACGAAGATGTTGCCCGCCGCCTGCAGCACGCCGCCGGTACCCGTGGCCGCGCCGTAGACCGCGCTGTCGACGCCGCTCGAATAGGCGGTGGGGCTGAGGAGGAACAGGTTGTTGACGAGCTTCACGGCGGCATTCGACACCACCTTGGGGTGGCGTTGGCTCGTGCCCTCGAAGACGTTGGCCTGCACCGTCACGGCGACGCGCGGCGCCAACAGATCGCCGAGATGCCGGAGCGGCTCCTGGCAGCCCTCGGCCTGCCCGTCCTTGTAGCAGGTCAGGGTGCCGATCAGCATGACCTTGTTGTGCTCGGCGAAGTGGTTGAACGCCACCGTGGCGCGAGACTCGGTGTCGAATCGGTTCTTGCGCACGATGTCGATGCAGCCGTCCCCGCACCGGTGGAAGGCGTTGTGCAAGATCGCGACGCGGTCGAACTGGTCGGTCAGGCCGATCGCGTCGCCGGTCTTGTCGGCCTTGTCATCGTAGGGATCCTTGGTGAAGGCGAGACCGCTGATGATGACGTTGCGGACATCCGTCAGGGTGAGCTGCGTCAGGCGCGGGGCTCCCGAGAGCGTGATCCCGCCGCAGCCCCCGTCGAGGGTAGTATCGGAGGGCAGGTGGAGTCCGGCCTCGAGGCGGATCTCTCCCGTCAGGTCCGGCGCGAACACGATCCAGCCGCCGCCGGACCTGTGCGCCGCCTCCACCGCCCAGCGCAGGGTGCCCTCGGGGCTCGGCCGGCTCGCGGAGGATTTCGCGTCGTCGAGGCGCATCACCGTGAGGAGGCGCTTGCCGAGCCCGCCCGTGGTGCCGGCGGCCGCCCCCTCGATCTGCCCGGTCAGCGGACTTGCGCTCACGCGCCCGTCGCTGAGGGTGGGCGCGATCTGCGTGCAGGGCAGGGCGGACTGCTCGGCGGCCGCCTTGGCCTCGTCGAAGAAGCGACGGGCCGAGAGCGACCCGTCCAGCGCCGCGGCGGGGAGCATCGACGCGCCGAGCAGGGCGGCACACAGCACGCCGACACCCGGAACGGCGAAACGCCGACGGGCCGTTCGCGGTGAGAAGTCGGAGGACAACCCTCGAAGCGGATGCCGGCGCGCCATCATGCAAGCTCCCTGATCGGTCGTCGCGCCCGCAGAAGCCCGGGCGGATCATTCCCGCATCCGTGGCTCCGGATCCCGCGGCATGTGGAAGTCCCGCGTGATCTCGGCACGATGCTGCCAGACCCTAGCGCCGGTAGCCGGGACGCGGCCCCCCCCACGGAGCCAAGTGCGATGGCCAATCGGAGTAGGGCGGGAGCAGGGCTGCCTGTCCCGACGCGCCGGACCCCATCCTTATGGCGGAGGCGATCCCTCGCAGGGCGCGCATCAGCTACCGACAATGGCGGGTTTGTGGAAGCCTGAAATCCATATAGTTTCTAAATCGTTAACACACAAAACAGAACAAACGGCTGGAAAGACTGCGCGCCATCTGTATCGGACCTTCCCGCAGCTTCAAGGAGCCGGAAATTGACGAAGAAACATCTCGTCTACACGTCAATTGGCACGTGCCGGGTCGCGGAACCTCTCGGAGCTGCGACCCAATTGCGGAATCTCCGCCGGAACAGCGCAAACATCTATGGTTACGTTCACACCGCGCCGGAGGCCTTGCAGCAGATCGACTACCTCGAAGGGCGTGAGTTTCCCGCCGAGCTCGGGCGCTTCCTGACCCCGGACGGCGTCCTGGTGCGCAACCCGCGCCAGCCGACCGATGTGTTCGTAGTCGAGATCTCGACGGTCAAAGAGATCGTCTTCGATACCTGGTATCTCCAGATCAACTACCTCGAGCGCACTTTCCGCGATCGGGAAGGCCTGCTCGAGACCTTCTTTGGCCTGAAGGGCGAGCGCGACCCGGAAGTGCGCCGCCGGCACTTCGAGGCCCTGCCGGACTTTGCCGAGACCGATGCGCTGGAGCGCCGCGTCCTCACCGAAGGCTACATCCGCAGCACCACCCGCGACGAGCTCGAGGCCCATATGGCCGAGATCGTCCGGCGCCTGCCGGCCGACGTGGTCTTCGTGACCCTGACGGAAAGTAGTGCGGGCACGACGCTCCAACTGCCGGGCGAGACCATCTTGCTCGAGGGTGTCCATCTCCATGCGGTGACCGCCGACTGGGCGCATTTCGCCTGAGGCCGGCCCAACGACCTTTTCGGAAGCCCCGTGAAGGGGGAGGCCGCCACGGGGCAGCCCGGCATCGTCATCGATGCCGGGCGGGCGAGACGACGCGCGGCCGGGGCGCGCGGCCCCCCTCCCGGTCGCGCATCAAACACCCCCCAATAACATCGGACTTAGCCAATTGGTCAAAGAAGTGGTCGATCGATCAAAGATATGACCGATTGATAACGGAGATGGCCAAACGGCCGATTGTTTCGATGACAGAAGTCCCTCACTCTAGACTTGCTGCCCTGAGCCGCCGGACTCGACGCTGTCGAGCGCGGGGCCATAGAGCAGAAAGGGCAACGCCATGAGAGCCCGGGATCCGGCCGAGTTGATCTCGGCGCTTGCGCAGTGCCGCACGGCGTTCATCGGGGTGGCGGCGATGAGCGGCCTGGTGAACGTGCTCTATCTGACGGGCTCGTTCTTCATGCTCGAGGTCTACGACCGGGTCATCCCCAGCCACTCCGTTCCCACCCTGGTTGGCCTCTTCGTGCTGGCGCTGGTACTCTACGGCTTTCAAGGGGTGCTCGAGACCTTGCGCGCGCGGGTGCTCGCCCGCGTCGGCGCGGCGCTGGACGAATCCTTGAGCGGGCGCGTCTTCGACATCGTGGTGCGCGCCCCCCTCAAGGGCGCGGCCTCCGGCGACGGCCTCCTGCCCCTGCGCGATCTCGACGCTTTGCGTAGCTTCCTCGGCAGCTCGGGTCCCTCTGCGTTCTTCGATCTGCCCTGGATGCCGGTCTACCTTTTGATCTGCTTCCTGTTCCATCCGCTCATCGGGGTCGCGGCGCTCGCCGGCGCGGCCGTGCTTGCGACGCTCGGCCTGCTCACGGATCGGGCCACGCGTCAGCCCGCCCAGACGGCCACCGGCCACGGCCTACACCGCAACGGTCTCGCCGAGGCCGGACGCCGCAACGCCGAGGTGCTGGCGGCACTTGGCATGCAGAGGCGCTTTTCCATCCGCTGGGCGGGGGCCAACGGCGATTACATGCAGGCTCAGCAGCGCGCCTCCGACATCGCAGGGGGCTTCGGCGCAACCTCGAAGGCCTTCCGCATGGCCCTGCAATCGGGCGTGCTGGCGCTCGGCGCCTACCTAGTCATCAACGGACAGGCAAGTGCCGGCATCATCATCGCGAGTTCCATTCTGGTGGCGCGCGCGCTGGCCCCGGCCGAGCTCGCCATCGCCAACTGGAAGGGCTTCGTCCAGGCTCAGCAGAGCTGGGGCCGTCTATCCGAGCTTTTCGCCCGCATGCCGGCAGGCGCCCAAAAACACCTGCTCCCTGCGCCACGCCTCTCCCTCCAGGTCGAGGGCCTGAGCGTCGCGCCCCCCGGCACGCCCCGCCTCGCGGTGCAGGATGTCGGCTTCAGCCTCCGGGCGGGGCAGGGCCTCGGCATCATCGGCCCCTCGGCGTCGGGCAAGTCGAGCCTGGTGCGGGCGCTGGTCGGCGTCTGGCCGGCCATCCGCGGCAAGGTCCGCCTCGACGGGGCGGCCCTCGACCAGTGGTCGGCCGACGATCTCGGGCCGCATCTTGGCTTCTTGCCCCAAGAGGTCGAGCTCTTCGCCGGCACCGTGGCGGAGAACATCGCGCGTTTCGATCCGGAAGCGCGCGCGGAGGCCGTGATCGCGGCCGCGCAGGCGGCCGGCGTGCACGAGCTCGTCTTGCGCCTGCCGGAGGGCTACGACACCCGCATCGGCGAGGGCGGGGCGGGCCTGTCCGCCGGCCAGCGCCAGCGCGTGGGCCTCGCTCGCGCCCTCTACGGCGAACCCTTCCTCGTCATCCTCGATGAGCCCAACGCCAACCTAGACGCCGAGGGCGAGAACGCCCTGACCCAGGCGATCCTCGGCGTGCGCCGGCGGGGCAGCATCTGCGTGGTCATCGCGCACCGGCCCAGCGCGCTGGCGGCCGTCGACCTCATCCTGATGATGAGCGAGGGCCGGGCCCAGGCCTTCGGACCGAAGGACGAGGTCCTGAAGCGCGTGCTGCGCCCGGCCTCGGTTCCTGTCGAGACCCGCCCCATCGGAAGCCGCGCCGCGCCCGGCCCCCTGCAGGCGAGCGCCTGATGGCCGCCACCTTCACTCCTCGCACCCTCGCTTCTCACCACGTCACGCCCGCCCGCACCGGCCCGCGCGCGCAGGGCTCGATCCGCTGCCATCTCGCGCTCAGCGCGGCCTTCTGCGCCTTCCTGGTCGTGGGGGTGGGCGGCTGGGCCACCTTCACCCAGATCTCAGACGCGGTCATCGCGCCGGGCCAGCTCGTGGTGGAATCAGACGTCAAGAAGGTGCAGCACCCCACCGGCGGGGTGGTCGGCCAGCTCCTCGTGCGCGAAGGCGCCCGCGTGCAGGCGGGCGACGTGCTCATTCGCCTCGACGAGACCCAGGTGCGGGCCAACCTCGATATCGTCCTGAAGGCCATGGACGAGTTGGCCGCGCGCCGCGCCCGCAACGAGGCCGAGCGCGACGGGGAAGCGGTCGTCGCCTTCCCGCCCGACCTCCTAGCGCAGAAGGAAAGCGACCCGGCCGTGGCCCACCTCATCGAGGGCGAGACCCGGCTGTTCGCCTCGCGCGTGATGGGACGCGTGGGCCAGAAGGCGCAGCTGCGAGAGCGCGTCCTGCAGGTGCGCGAGGAGATCAAGGGGCTTACCGAGCAGGTCGCTGCCAAGGTGCGCGAGGTCGACTTCATCACGGGCGAGCTCGACGGCGTGCGTGGGCTCTACGCGAAGAACCTAGTGCCGCTGGCCCGCGTCAACGCCCTGGAGCGCGACGCCGCCCGCCTCGACGGCGAGCGCGGCCAACTCACCGCCGCCATCGCCTCGGCGCGCGGCAAAATCGCCGAGACCGAGTTGCAAATCCTGCAAATCGACGGCGACATGCGAACCGAGACGGGCAAGGATCTCGCCGAGATCCGGGGCCGGTGGTCGGAGTACCGCGAGAAGCGCGTGGCGGCCGAGGACCAGTTGAAGCGTGTCGAGATGCGCAGCCCGCAGGCCGGCATCATCCACCAGATGACCGTGCACACGGTGGGCGGGCTGGTCACCCCCGCCGAGCCCGCCATGCTGATCGTGCCGGAGGCCGACCAACTCGCAGTCGAGGTCAAGATCGCCCCCCAGGACATCGACAACGTGCGGCTCGACCAGCCGGCGACCTTGCGCTTTCCCGCCTTCAACCAACGGGTCACCCCAGAGATCGACGGGATTGTCAGTCTCGTCTCGGCGGACGTGACCTCCGACCCCAAGACCGGCCTGAGCTACTACGTGGCCCGCATCCGCGTGCCTGAGGACCAAAAGCAGCGCCTCGGCGCCGCCCGCCTTGTGCCCGGCATGCCCGTGGAGAGCTTCATGCAACTCGGAGACCGCTCGGTGATGAGCTACCTCGTCAAGCCCCTCTCCGACCAAATCGCAAAAGCCTGGAAGGAACGGTGAAACGGCTTCACACCATCGGAGTCGGGCTGGCGCCATACCCGGCATCATGCCGGACCTTGCGCTCACGCGAGCTGATGATCGTCTTAGCAAACATTGATTGATGTAGAGCAAACGCGCTTCATCGCTCCATAGCTATCACCGCCATCTCTTCTCGCTATCTTACAGGAATTTAACAAAATCTTGACTGTGACATGATATTTTAACATGCGAACAAGCGTTAGATTGGTCTCGCAGCGGCCCGGCACTCCTCGAAGCTTACCATTTATCAATCACGCCGCTCAATCGACGACGCCACATCGCGAAAATAATTGAGGCGCTTGAACTACATCTATCAATATATGAATAAGAAAATTACATAATTTATATAATAGGCTAATTGTCAAAATCAATAATAATTGGAACCCATGTATCATAATAGCGCCTAGCTATAGTAATAAGACATTCAAAGATATTATTCAATAGGATTCACTGCTGCCTAGGGAGTCGCAGATGCTCGGAAGACCGCGTGGCACGCCGGATGAAGTGAGCGATGAGCGCCTTTCCGACTCCAAACTTCAACGAAGCGCCTCTCTCATGCATTTTTACTTTGATCTCACCGATGGCCCGAACACGATATCCGATGCACAGGGCGTCGATGCGGCAGACCTCGCGGAAGCCATCGAGCAGGCCGGCATTGCGATCGAGGAACTACGCAGTGACGGAGAGCTGGTGGATGTGGACAGCTTATGGGAACTCGTAATCAAAAATTCTGAGGGAAATGAGCTGTATCGCATGCCTATTATCGAGCATTAAATTAAAAGGCATCAACCCAGAGCGCCTCACATATAGACCATACGCGCTCGTCAAAACAATTTTGCGGCATCGGCAGCACGGATTTTTGCAAGCTTTTGATCCGTAGGTCTTGGGTTCGAGCCCCAACGCGCTCAGCACCATTTTAGCCCAGTTAATGATTTGGCGCATTCTTTATGGCCTGGGATCAAGCTCTCGGTGTTGCGGGACCTGCAACGCCTCGCTGAAGGACATAGGATTGCGACGCTTGACGATCCGTCGTCCGCCGTTCCGTACGACACGGACGCATCACGACCGGCCTGCTGGTCAAACCGACCCGAGCCGCACGACGAAGCCGGAGAACCAAGGCGGAAGTCGAAACGGCGAGCGCGGTCGCGTCCGTGTCGCCCGTCAGCGATCGGCCGACGGCTCGACCTAAATGCGATCGATCGCAGCGGCATCCCGCGCCGCGGGGGGAGGCGAACGGAACGGACACCATGCACCGCATCCTGCCCGCGATCCGAGGCGTGACGCTCCGGGCGGGGCTGAAGACCTGCGTCCAGGCCGAGAAGCTCTCCCATCGCGCCTTGCGAAGGCGCCCGAGCCGTCCGCCACGGGCGTCGCTGCAACGCGGTCAATCGACATAGACGCCGGCGCCCACGAGCGCAGCCACGCCTCCGACGCGCGTTCCGCAGACATAGCTCCACTTGACGGACGGTATCGATGAACCGGGCTTGGGAAACATGTAGTCGACCCAGCCGGCGCCGAACCTATTGACGACATCGATGAAGTCTTTGTGAAATCGGTTCCCGTCGGCATCGCGCTCGTTGAACAGATCCCGTCCCTCGCGATCCGGATGAGCGGCGTTGAACAGGACGGTGCCCTGCATGTCGACGACGAACAGGTATACGTCCCCATGACGCCAGAACGTATTCTTCTTTCGAAAATCTCCGAATGCTTCCGCACCGTGCGTTTCCAGAATCCGGGCCGCCTCATCAACGAGCGCCTCGATGTCCACCGCCTGGCTCGACGATGGAGGATTGATCATCTCGGCGACAAGGATCCTCGCGCTTAAGGCCAGCACCGCCGGCCAGATCAGCAGGGGCTTGAACATGCCGGCGCCTCGATGACGAGCACAACGGTCCTGCGACAGGCCGTGACCGGAGACCAGGACCTATTTGTCGGAACCCGTCATCGTCGACGAATTCCCATGCGTTTCGATTTCGGACGGGATGAAAGCGGCCGAGGTCGGCGTCTCGAAGGTGCGATCATTGCCTTTGTTACGCCTCAGCACGATTGCCCACCAGCGCCGCTTGATGACAACGGGAATCTCAACAGCGTTGATAGGCGATCTCGAGCTTATAAGACAATCATGCCGATCGATGATTTGACCGAGCCGCTTCAGCGCCGCGAAATTCTGGGCGGCCATCAATTTATGTCCCAAGCAAGCGCCGCCCTCGTTCAAGCAAAGAAAAGTTTCCTCTGCGCGCGCAATAATATTCCTTGCTTCATCGCAATATAATCCGACTTTTGCCAGATCCGACATCTGCCACTCCATGTATACCACACGTGTGATGCTAGGAATCGCTTGGCCTCGTTACATCATGCGTTTGATGGATGCAATGGATGAATGCCGCAACACAGATCAACCGGCGGGAGGCAGGGCGGAAACCGTTTGGTTTTCATGGCCTGACTGGCTCCGCAAGGCCAAAGAGCCCCGTAGGCAGCCGATTCTGCTTGGCCTTCGGGGAAGGATGGCTTACGTAAATTCCGATAAACAGTTAAGTTACGCCCTGCAAGGCCGTCGTCTTGCAATCGTCTTTCGAGTATATATTTGATAGCACGTCCTTATCTTCGACATCAACAACATAGAATTGCGGAAATTTGCAGTCTTGCAAGTCTAAGAGACGACTTCACGACGCAGCCGGGATGAGGGAAAAATCCAGGCTATTTACTGAAACAAAAGTCATGCGCCTCATGAAATACCTTGATTTATTGCGATATACAAGTCAGTTTTTGATTACTGAAGAAGTTACTTAGAAAAATTATATTTATTGGTTCTCGGCGACGGGCCGTGGAAGCGCTGGGCGCCCCTGATCATTGGGGGGGCCGGACCTGAAGGGCGCGGCCCGGTGCGACGACCGGACGTTCGTCGGGGGCGTCCTCTGGATCCAGCGCCGAGGCTGGCCTCGACGCGATCCGCCGGAGGCTCCGAGCAGAACGGCGTGCTTCGTCGGTTCGGCTGCCGGAACCGGAGAGGGGGGTGGCGGCGGATCTCCGGGGCGCTGTCGGACGATCCCGGCTTCGAAGACCCGATCGTGGATGCCACCATCGCGCGCGCCCGCCGGCCTTCGGTCGGCGCCGGGGGCCGGCGATCGAGCCGCGTCCGACCCGGCGCTCGGACGTTCGCGCGGCCGGCGGAGCAGTCGGATCCATTTCGCCTTGCACGGCCCAGGCTGCCCGGTTGTGCTTCACCCTCGGCGCGGGCCGGAGGGGCGGTGCGCCTCAGGCCGAGAGCCTGATCACCCACCTTCGGGTCGACATCGTCACGGCCGATGCGGCCTGGGACAGGAATCGCCTGCGCGAAGCCCGTCGCCGGCATCGTCCCAGGACTCGAACCACTGCCCACGCGGCCCGAAGTGCCCGACGATGCAGCTTCACGGGCTCGAGCCGGCCCAGGCATCCAAACCCGTCTTCGCCGCGGCGAGATGGAACACGCTCGTCAGCGCCACCCGAGCAGCACGAGGTAGCCGGAATAGGTGAGGGCGGTGGCCATCAGGGCGAGCGCGGTCGGATCCATGGCGGGCGGATACCGGGGGGAGTCCCGCGCGGCCATCCCGCGATCCGTCGCTGCGGCGGGATGCCCTGGCGCGGGCGGACGCTCAGGCGGCCTGCATCAGCACGAAGTCGTCGGGCACCGCGTCGGTGTGGACGTCGAACTGCGCCAGCAGCGCCGTGCCGAAGCTGGTGGAGATCGCGACGTCGGTGGCGTCGCGGCCGCGCGCGATGACGATGCGGCCGATCCGGCGCGCGTCGTGGCGGGCGTCGAAGGTGTACCAGCGGCCACCGTTCGGGCCGTTCAGGTAGACCTCGAACCAGGCGGAGAAGTCCATCGGGTTGATGTCGACCGGCACGCCGATGTCGCCGAGATAGCCGGTGCAGTAGCGCGCCGGAATGTTCATGCAGCGGCACAGGGCGACGGCGAGGTGCGCGTAGTCGCGGCAGACGCCGACCTGCTGGTTGTAGCCGTCGAAGGCCGAGCGGGTGGCGTCGGCGAGCTGGTAGTCGAAGCGGATGCGCTGGTGCACCCAGGTGACGATCGCCTGCACCCGGGCCCAGCCCTCTTGCGTGTTGCCGAACAGCGACCACGCGATGCCGGAGAGCTTGTCGGTCTCGCAATAGCGCGAGCCCAGCAGGAACACGAGCACGTCGTCGGGCAGGTCCGGCACCGCGAATTGCTGCGCGGTCGGCTCGTAGGCGTCGAGCTCGCCGCTGTCGACGATCAGGAAGTCGGCCGACACCGTGATGCGCCCGCCCGGCGACAGCAGCCGCACGCAGGTGTTGCCGAACCCGTCGGTGTAGGTCCGCATCGGCACCGGCGGATCGACCCGCATCGCGTCGGAGGTGAGCAGGTCGATCGCCCGCGAGGGGTGGACGTTGAGCTGGTAGGTGAGCGCCGTCGGGCCGAACGTGTCGTAGCCGATCGTGTAGCCGGTCCGGATCTTCATGGGGCGCTCCGCCGCGAGGAGGAAAGACTTTCCAAATACCGGTAGAGGTGAATGTTCCTCATACGAAAGTGCCGGAACGGGCATTCGGCGCTCAAAGAGTCGGCAAATGGCGCGGAACCGTCATTCGAGGCTCCCGAAACGTCGGGTGCGTGCCGGCCGGCGGCCGGAACGCGTCGTCGCCGAGGGGCGCGGCGGGCGTCGGTTCACTCCGCCGCGGCCTCGTAGCTGTCGGGGGCCGGGCAGGAGCACATCAGGTTGCGGTCGCCGTAGGCGTTGTCGACGCGGTTGACCGGCGGCCAGTACTTGTCGATGCCGCGCGCGCCCGACGGGAAGCAGGCCGCCTCCCGCGAATAGGGCCGCTCCCAGGCGCCGATCAGGTCCTGGACCGTGTGCGGCGCGTGCTTGAGGGGGTTGTCCGCCCGGTCCGCGCGGCCCTCCTCGATGGCGCGGATCTCGTCGCGGATCGCCAGCATCGCGTCGCAGAAGCGATCGATCTCGGCCTGGGTCTCGGATTCGGTCGGCTCGATCATCAGCGTGCCGGCCACCGGCCAGCTCATGGTCGGCGGGTGGAAGCCGCAATCGATCAGGCGCTTGGCGATGTCCTCGACCGTGATGCCGGCGCTCTTCTGGAAGGGGCGCACGTCGACGATGCACTCGTGCGCGACCCGGCCGTTGGCGCCAGCGTAGAGGATCGGGTAGGCGCGGCCGAGCCGGGCGACGATGTAGTTGGCGTTGAGGATCGCGACGCGGGTCGCCTGGGCGAGGCCGCGCCCGCCCATCATCAGGCAGTAGCTCCAGGAGATCGGCAGGATCGAGGCCGAGCCGTAGGGGGCCGCCGAGACCGCCCCCTCCTCGCCCGAGCGCGGATCGGAGGGCAGGAACGGGATCAGGTGCGCCTTGACGCCGATCGGCCCCATGCCGGGCCCGCCGCCGCCGTGCGGGATGCAGAAGGTCTTGTGCAGGTTGAGGTGGCTGACGTCGGCGCCGATGTCGCCGGGCCGGGCCAGCCCGACCAGCGCGTTGAGGTTGGCCCCGTCGAGGTACACCTGGCCGCCATGGGCGTGGACGACGTCGCAGAGCTCGCGCACCCGCACCTCGAACACCCCGTGGGTCGAGGGGTAGGTGATCATGCAGGCCGCGAGGTTGTCGGAATGCCGCTCGGCCTTGGCGCGGAAATCCGCGACGTCGATGTTGCCGTTCGCGTCGGCGCCGACGACCACCACGCTCATCCCGCACATCTGCGCCGAGGCCGGGTTGGTGCCGTGGGCCGAGGACGGGATCAGGCAGATCGTCCGGTGCGCCGCGCCGCGGGAGAGGTGGTAGCGCCGGATCGCGAGCAGCCCGGCATACTCGCCCTGCGCGCCGGAATTCGGCTGCATCGAGATCGCGTCGTAGCCGGTGATCGCGCACAGCTTCCCGGACAGGTCGCCGATGAGCTCGTGATACCCGGCGGCCTGATCGGCCGGCACGAACGGATGGATCTCCGAGAATTCCGGCCAGGAGATCGGCAGCATCTCGGCGGTGGCGTTGAGCTTCATCGTGCAGGAGCCGAGCGGGATCATCGCCCGGTCGAGCGCCAGGTCGCGGTCGGCGAGGCGGCGCATGTAGCGCGTCATCTCGCTCTCGGCCCGGTTCATGTGGAAGATCGGGTGCGTGAGGTAGGCGGAGGTGCGGACCAGGCCGTCCGGCAGCCGGGACGCGGGCCAGGCCTCGTCGTAGATCGGATCCGTCGCCCCGAAGGCGCGCCAGACCGCCTGCAGGATGTCGGGGCGGGTGCGCTCGTCCACCGTGATGCCGATCCGGTCGTCGCCGACCTTGCGCAGGTTCACCCCGTTGGCAACCGCCTGGGCCAGGATCACGCCCTGGAACGCCCCGACCCGGACGGTGATCGTGTCGAAGAAGTGCTCGGGCTCGACCGTGAAGCCCAACGCCGCGAGCCCCTGGGCGAGGCGCACCGCGTCGCGGTGGACGCGCTGGGCGATGGCCTTCAGCCCGGCGGGGCCGTGGAACACCGCGTACATCGAGGCGATGACCGCGAGCAGCACCTGCGCGGTGCAGATGTTCGAGGTCGCCTTCTCCCGGCGGATGTGCTGCTCGCGGGTCTGCAGCGCGAGGCGGTAGGCAGGGCGTCCTTGGGCGTCGACCGAGACGCCGACGAGGCGCCCGGGCAGCGCGCGCTTGTGCGCGTCGCGGGTCGCCATGTAGGCGGCGTGCGGTCCGCCGAACCCCATCGGCACGCCGTAGCGCTGCATCGAGCCGATCGCGATGTCGGCGCCCATCTCGCCGGGCGACCTCAGCAGTGTCAGGGCCAGCGGATCGGCCGCGACCGCGGCGATGGCGCCGGCCGCGTGCAGGGCCGCGATCGGCCCCGAGACGTCGTGGATCGCGCCGCAGACGCCGGGATACTGGAAGATCGCCCCGAAGACCGCTTCCGGGTCGAGGTCGGCGAGGGGATCGCCGACGACGATGCGCCAGCCCATCGGCGCGGCGCGCGTCCGCAGCACCGCGATGGTCTGGGGCAGGCAGTCTCGGTCGACGAAGAAGGCCTCGGCCTTCGAGCTGGCGACGCGGCGGGCCATGCCCATCGCCTCGGCGGCGGCTGTGGCCTCGTCCAGCAGCGAGGCGTTGGCGACGTCGAGGCCGGTGAGGTCGCAGACCAGCGTCTGGAAGTTGATCAGCGCCTCGAGCCGTCCCTGGCTGATCTCCGGCTGGTAGGGCGAGTAGGCGGTGTACCAGGCCGGGTTCTCGAAGATGTTGCGCTGGATCGCCGGCGGCATCGTCGTGCCGTGGTAGCCCTGGCCGATCAGCGAGACGAGGACCCGGTTGCGGTCGGCGATCTCGCGCATCCGCTCGATCGCCCGGCGCTCGGTCAGCGCGGGGCCGAAGGCGAGGTCGTCCGCGAGCGGCCGCGCCTGCCGGATGTCGGGGGGCAGGGTGTCGTCGATCAGCGCCTCCAGGCTCGGGGCCGCGACCACCGAGAGCATCGCGTCGATCTCGGCATGGGTCGGGCCGATGTGGCGGCGGTTGGCGAAGTCGTAGGGGTCGTAATGCGCGGTCATGGCGGCATCCCGGCTTGAAGGGCGATAAGGCCGCCGGCGCGTCGGCGCCGGCGGCGGAGCGGCGGAGGCGGCTACTTCGGCAGGGCGGCGTAGGCGGCCTCGTCCATCAGCCCGTCCATCTCGGACGGGTCGTCGAGGCGCAGGCGGTAGAGCCAGCCGGCCCCTTGCGGATCGGTGCCGACGGCGGCCGGGTCGCCCGCCGCCGCGTCGTTGACCGCGACGACCTCGCCCGAGAGCGGCGCGTAGACGTCCGAGGCCGCCTTGACCGATTCGACGACGGCCGCCGCCTCGCCCTTCGACAGCTTGGCGCCGACCTTCGGCAGCTCGATGAAGACGAGGTCGCCGAGCTGCTCGGCGGCATGCGCCGTGATGCCGACGGTGACGACCTCGCCCTCCGCCCTCAGCCACTCGTGCGCGTCGGTGAATCGCAGCATGGTCTTGCTCCTGACGGGATGTTTCAGATCCGGCCGCGCTTGAACCCGGCCGGGACGAAGGGGAGGGGGACGACCCGAACCGGCAGGCGCTGGCCGCGGACCTCGGCGAAGACGCGGGTGCCGTCGGTCCCGAGCGCGACGGGCAGCATCGCCATCGCCGCCGGCGCGCCGAGACTCGGGCCGAAGCCGCCGGAGGTGACGGTGCCGACGGGCTCGGTGCCGGCCTCCTCGGCAAACAGCGGTGCCCCCGCCCGCACCGGGCTGCGCCCCTCCGGGCGCAGGCCGACGCGGCGGCGGGACGGGCCGGCGGCGATCTCGGCGAGGATCCGGGCGTCGCCCGGGAAGCCGCCGGCGCGCGCGCCGCCGATGCGGCGCACGGACGGGATCGCCCAGGCCAGGCCGGCTTCGACCGGCGAGGTGTCGGGGCCGATATCGGCGCCGTGCAGGCACAGGCCGGCTTCGAGCCGAAGCGAATCGCGGGCGCCGAGCCCGATCGGCATCACCGCCGCGTCCGCGAGCAGGGCCTCGGCGACGGCCTCGGCGGCGACGTCCGGCAGCGAGATCTCGAAGCCGTCCTCGCCGGTGTAGCCGGAGCGGGTCACGAGGCAGGCATGCCCGAGGATCGGAACCTCCGCCGCATCCATGAAGCGCATCGCCGCGACCTGCGGGGCGATGCGCGCCAGGGTGGCTTCCGCCTTCGGGCCCTGGAGCGCGATCAGCGCGCGGTCGAGCGCCGTCGCCGTCACCGCGGCGGGAAGATAGGCCCGGAGATGGGCGAGGTCGGCCGCCTTGTTGGCGGCGTTGACCACCAGCACCAGCCGGTCGCCGAGATTGCCCACCATCAGGTCGTCGCGGATGCCGCCGGCGGCGTCGGTCAGCAGGCCGTAGCGCTGCCGGCCGGGCTTCAGCCCGACGATGTCGGCCGGGATCAGGGCCTCGAGGGCGCGGGCGGCCTCGGCCGGGTCGTCCGCCGCGAGCGCGATCTGGCCCATGTGGGACACGTCGAACAGGCCGGCGTTCGCGCGGGTGTGAAGGTGCTCCTTCAGCAGCCCGGCGGGATAGTGCAACGGCATGTCGTAGCCGGAGAACGGCACCATCCGCGCGCCGCGGCGCAGATGCAGGGCGTGCAGCGGGGTGCGCAGCAGGCCGGAAGCGCGGGGGGTGTCGACGGTCGCGAGGGGGTCCGCATGCATCTGGTGTTTCCACGACGACGAGCCGCCGAAGAACGCGGATGCGTTCCTCGGATGCCCCCATCTGTCGCGGTTACCTGAGAGCTTCCCCCGGACGCCGCGTCGGCGGTCTCCGAGGTTTCTCCTTCGGTGGGCGCCAGGTGGCGCCTCTCTCCAGATCGTCCAACGATACGGTGATTGTGCCTGAGAGTTTCCGGGGGTGGTTGCTCCGTCGGCGCCATGATCGGTCGTCGGACCAATCTGGGCTCTCCCGTATCGCTTTATGCGGACGCGGCCAGACTGGCATTCTGCGATGCGGCCGGCAAGCGCCGGCCGGACAACCTGCCCCCGACTGTCACGCTTTCCGCTGCCGGAAGGGGTGTCATCGGCCGGGGAATGTTCGCACCGCCTTCGAAAACGCGATGGACGCCGCCGGCGCTTCCAGCGATACATCCTGCTAAAGATGCAGGGGAGGGTTGCGTTTGGCACAGGACATCATCCTGTCCACGACCGGGTTGACCAAGGAGTTCAAGGGGTTCCGCGCCGTGAACGGCGTGACGCTCGAGGTTGTGCGCGGCACCATCCACGCGCTGATCGGCCCGAACGGCGCCGGCAAGACCACCTGCTTCAACCTTCTCACCAAGTTCCTCAGCCCCACGGCCGGCGCGATCCATTACAAGGGCCGCGACATCAGCCGCCTGCAGCCGGCCGACGTCGCCCGGCTCGGGCTGGTGCGCTCGTTCCAGATCTCGGCGGTGTTCCCCCACCTCACGGTGATGGAGAACGTCCGCATCGCGCTGCAGCGGCGCAAGCACGGCGACTCCTTCGACTTCTGGCGCGCCGAGACGGTGCTGCGCCGCCTCGATGCCGAGGCCCTGGACCTCGTCGACCAGGTCGGCCTGTCGGAATTCGCCGGCCACCAGGCGGTGGAGCTGTCCTACGGCCGCAAGCGCGCGCTCGAGATCGCCACCACCCTGGCGCTCGATCCCGAGATGCTGCTGCTCGACGAGCCGATGGCCGGGATGGGCCACGAGGACGTCGAGCGCACCGCGGCCCTGATCCGCCGGGTCGGCAAGGACCGCACCATCCTGATGGTCGAGCACAACCTGTCGGTGGTCGCCTCGCTCTCCGACCGGATCACCGTGCTGGCCCGCGGCCAAGTGCTGGCGGAGGGCGACTACGCCACCGTGTCGAAGGATCCGCGCGTGATCGAGGCGTATATCGGGGCCGGGCATGGCTGAGGCGGCGCTGAAGACCGTTCCGCGCGCGGGCTCGGACGCCCTGCTGGCGGTGCGCGGCCTGGAGGGCTGGTACGGCGAGAGCCACGTCCTGCACGGGATCGACCTCGACGTGCGGGCCGGCGAGGTGGTGACGCTGCTGGGCCGCAACGGCGCGGGCAAGACCACGACGCTGCGCGCCATCATCGGCATCCTGGCGCGCCGCGCCGGCTCGATCACCTACGAGGGCGTCGAGACGATCGGGATGGCCTCGCGCAACATCGCGCGGCTCGGCCTCGGCTACGTGCCGGAGGAGCGCGGAATCTTCGCGAGCCTCACGGTGGCCGAGAACCTGATGCTGCCGCCGATCGTGAAGCCGGGCGGCATGTCGGTGGCCGAGATCCACACCCTGTTCCCGAACCTCAAGGAGCGGGCCGGCAGCCAGGGCACCAAGCTCTCGGGCGGCGAGCAGCAGATGCTGGCCATCGGCCGCATCCTGCGCACCGGCGCCAAGCTGATCCTGCTGGACGAGCCGACCGAGGGGCTCGCCCCCGTCATCGTCCAGCAGATCGGCCGGACGATCCGGGAGCTGAAGGGCCGCGGCTACACCATCGTTCTCGTCGAGCAGAACTTCCGCTTCGCCCAGACGCTCGCCGACCGCCACGTGGTGATCGAGCAGGGGCGGGTGGTCGACGAGATCGCCAACGACGCGCTTGACGCCAATATCGACAAGCTCCACGCCTATCTCGGGGTCTGAAGACCTCGGGCATCGACGGACTTCTAGAGTCCTCATACGAAGAGAAACGCGACGCACGAGGCCGACGATGGACGGGCACTTGGCCCCGACGCGTAAAACGGCCGGCGCACCGAGGAGGACGGACCGGATGCTGAGACGAATGCTGCTTGCCGCCGCGCTGGGGACCCTGACGGCGGCGGCCGCGCAGGGTCAGACGCCGGTCAAGATCGGCGTGCTCACCGACCGCTCCGGCGTCTACGCCGACATCGCGGGCGAGGGCTCGCTCGTGGCCGCCCGGATGGCGGTCGAGGACTTCAAGGCCGCCGACAAGGGCCTCAAGGTCGAGGTCATCTCGGCCGACCACCAGAACAAGCCCGACGTCGGCTCGGCGATCGCGCGGCAATGGTACGACCGCGACGGCGTCGACATGATCATCGACGGCGTGACCTCCTCCGTGGCCCTGGCGATCAATCAGGTCACCAAGGAGAAGAACAGGACCTTCATCGACACCGGCGCCGGCACCGCCGACCTCACCGGCGTGCAATGCACCCCCAACACCGTGCACTGGGTCTACGACACGGTGGCGCTCGCCAACGGCACCGGCGGCGCCATGGTCAAGCGCGGCGGCGACACCTGGTTCTTCCTCACCGCCGACTACGTCTTCGGCCAGACGCTCCAGCGCGACACCACCGCGGTCGTCACCAAGAACGGCGGCAAGGTCGTCGGCTCGGTCAAGACCCCGTTCCCGACCGCCGACTTCTCCTCGTTCCTGCTGCAGGCGCAGGGGTCGGGCGCCAAGGTGATCGGGCTCGCCAACGCCGGCGGCGACACCATCAACGCGATCAAGCAGGCCGGCGAGTTCGGCATCACCGAGGGCGGGCAGGCGCTGGCCGGCCTCCTCGTCTTCTCCTCCGACGTGCATTCGCTCGGCACCAAGGTGGCCCAGGGGCTCGTCCTGACCGAGCCGTTCTACTGGGACCTCACCGACGCCACCCGCGCCTTCTCGGACCGCTTCGCCAAGCAGATGGGCGGCAAGAAGCCCACCGCCAACCATGCCGGCGTCTATGCGGGCACGCTCCACTACCTCAAGGCGGTGGAGGCGCTGAAGGCGGCCTCCGACGGCGCCAAGGTCGTCGCCAGGATGAAGGACATGCCGACCGACGACCCGCTGTTCGGCAAGGGCACGATCCGCGTCGACGGGCGCAAGATCCACGACATGTACCTGTTCGAGGTCAAGAAGCCCGCCGAGTCCAAGGGCGAGTGGGACCTCTACAAGCTGCTGGCCACCATCCCCGGCAACGAGGTGTTCCGCCCGCTGAACGAGGGCGGCTGCCCCCTCGTAAAGGGCTGAGCGGTTGGCGTTCTCCCGCGGCGCACGGCGCGCCGCGGCGTCGGGGCAGACGATGGCTGGGTTGCGATGACCACGATCTTCGGCGTGCCGATGCAGGCGCTGTTCGGCCAGCTCCTGCTCGGGCTGATCAACGGCTCGTTCTACGCGATCCTCAGCCTGGGGCTGGCGATCATCTTCGGGCTTCTGAACATCATCAACTTCGCCCACGGGGCGCTGTACATGATGGGCGCCTTCGTCGCCTGGATGCTGCTCAACTACCTCGGGGTCAACTACTGGTGGGCGCTGGCCCTGGCACCGCTCCTCGTCGGCGCCTTCGGCATCGTGCTCGAGCGGGTGCTGATCGCGCGGCTGTACAAGCTCGACCACCTCTACGGCCTGCTGCTGACCTTCGGCATGGCGCTGATCATCCAGGGGCTGTTCCGCAACTACTACGGCGTCTCGGGCCTGCCCTACGCGATCCCGCCGGAACTCTCCGGCGGGCAGCGCCTGCCGTTCATGTTCCTGCCGAACTACCGCGCCTGGGTCGTGGTCGCGTCGCTGGCCGTGTGCCTGGCCACCTGGCTCGTCATCGAGAAGACCAAGCTCGGCTCGTACCTGCGCGCGGCGACCGAGAACCCGACCCTGGTCCAGGCCTTCGGCGTCAACGTGCCCCTGTTCCTGACCCTGACCTACGGCTTCGGCGTCGCGCTCGCGGGCTTCGCCGGGGTGCTCGCCGCGCCGATCTACTCGGTCAACCCCAACATGGGCGCCGACATCATCATCGTGGTCTTCGCCGTGGTGGTGATCGGCGGCATGGGCTCGATCCTCGGCTCGGTCATCACCGGGTTCGGCCTCGGGCTGATCGAGGGGCTGACCAAGGTGTTCTATCCCGAGGCCTCGGCCACCGTGATCTTCGTGATCATGGTGCTGGTGCTGCTGGTGAAGCCCGCCGGCCTGTTCGGGCGGGCGGCCTGATGCGCCAGCCCACGCCGACGAGCGCCGAGGCCGGCCCGCCCACGCGCGGTCGGCGGCAAGCGCGACCGCGCGTCGCCGCAGGTGCGGCGGACGCCATCGGCCGTTCACGGTCGATGGCCATCCAGACAGACGGATTCTGACATGGCCGACACCGCCGCCCTCGCTCCCGCGGACGCCGCCATCGCCCCGGTCATTTCCGAAGGCAGGGACGACCGCGCCCTGCATCGCAGGATCATGCTCGGCATCGCCGTGTTCCTCGCGGTGGCGCCGTTCGTGCTCTACCCCGTGTTCCTGATGAAGGTGCTGTGCTTCGGGCTGTTCGCGCTCGCGTTCAACCTTCTGCTCGGCTACGGCGGCCTGCTCTCCTTCGGGCACGCCGCGTATTTCGGGATGGCGAGCTATCTCTGCGCCTACGCGGCCAAGGTCTGGGGCCTGAGCCCGGAACTCGCGATCCTCTGCGGCACGCTGACGGCGGCGCTGCTCGGGCTGGTCTTCGGGGCGCTCGCGATCCGGCGCCAGGGCATCTACTTCTCGATGATCACGCTGGCGCTCGCGCAGATGGCGTTCTTCTTCTCGCTCCAGGCCAAGTTCACCGGCGGCGAGGACGGGATCCAGGCGGTGCCGCGCGGCGCCCTGTTCGGCACGATCAGCCTCGCCGACGACCGCGCGCTCTACGGCCTCGTGGCTCTGGTGTTCATGGGCGGCCTGCTGCTGATCTATCGCATCATCCACTCGCCGTTCGGGCAGGTGCTGAAGGCGATCCGCGACAACGAGCCCCGCGCGATCTCGCTCGGCTACCGGGTGAACCAGTACAAGCTCGCGGTGTTCGTGCTCTCGGCGACGCTCGCGGGGCTCGCCGGCTCCACCAAGGCGATCGTGTTCCAGCTCGCCTCCCTCACCGACGTGCACTGGGCGATGTCGGGCGAGGTGGTGCTGATGACGCTGGTCGGCGGCATGGGCACGGTGTTCGGGCCGATCATCGGCGCGCTGGTGATCGTCACGATGGAGACCTACCTCGCGCAGTTCGGCGCCTGGGTGACGATCATCCAGGGCGTGGTCTTCGTGCTCTGCGTGCTGCTGTTCCGCGAGGGCATCGTCGGCCTGATCGCGCGGATCACCCGGCGTCCGCTGTGACCCGGGCCGGCGGAGGCGCGGGGAGGGTGGGCGCATGAGCCCGTTCGAAACTGGGCTCGACCGCTCGGCCGCGAACTGCGCGGCGCTGACGCCCGTGAGCTTCTTGGCGCGCGCCGCCGACGCCTTCGCCGACCGCTTGGCGGTGATCGACGGCGACCGGCGCCTGACCTACCGCGCGCTCGACGCCCGCTGCCGCCGCCTCGCCGCGGCGCTGGGGGGGCGCGGGATCGGCCGGCTCGACACGGTGGCGATCCTGGCCGGCAACGTGCCCGCGATGATCGAGGCGCACTTTGCCGTGCCGATGCTCGGCGCGGTGCTGAACCCGCTCAACACCCGCCTCGACGCCGCCACGCTCGCCGCCTCGCTGACCCATGGCGGGGCCCGGGCGCTGATCGTCGACGCGCCGTTCCGGGCGCTCGCCGCCGAGGCGCTGGAGGCCGTCCCGAACCCGATCCTGGTGATCGCCGTGGACGACCCCGGGGGCGGCGGCCTCGCCTACGAGGACCTCGTCGCGGAGGGCGACCCGGACTTCGTCGGGCCGGGGCCGGACGACGAGTGGCAGTCGCTCTGCCTGCTCTACACCTCGGGCACCACCGGCGACCCGAAGGGCGCGGTCTACAGCCACCGCGGCGCCTACCTCCAGGCCCTCGGCAACGCGCTCACCTTCGGGCTCTCGCCGGGCAGCGTCTATCTCTGGACGCTGCCGATGTTCCATTGCAGCGGCTGGTCCTACCCCTGGGCGGTGGTGGCGGCCGGCGGCACCCAGGTCTGCCTGCGCCGGGTCGAGCCGGCCGCGATCTACCGGGCGATCGCCGAGCACGGCGTCACGCATCTGTGCGGCGCGCCGATCGTGCTGTCGATGATCGTCAACGCCCCCGCGGAGGTGCGCAGGCCGTTCCCGCAGCGGGTGCGCTGCGCAACGGGCGGGGCCGCGCCGCCCTCGACCGTGATTGCCGCGATGGAGGCGGCCGGCTTCGCGGTGACCCACCTCTACGGCGCCACCGAAAGCTACGGCCCGGCGACGATCTGCGTGCCCGGCCCCGACTGGGACCGGTTGGAGCCCGGCGAGCGCCACCGCCGCATGGCCCGCCAGGGCGTGGCGCTGCCGACGGTCGAGGCGGTGCGCGTCGTCGATCCCGGAACGCTGGCGGCGGTGCCGCGGGACGGCGCCACGGTCGGCGAGATCGCCCTGCGCGGCAACACCGTGATGAAGGGCTACCTCAAGAACCCCGAGGCGACGGCGGCGACGCTCCGTGCCGGCTGGTACCTCTCGGGCGACCTCGCGGTGCAGCACCCCGACGGGCAGATCGAGATCAAGGACCGCGCCAAGGACATCATCATCTCCGGCGGCGAGAACATCTCCAGCCTGGAGATCGAGGAGGTCCTGACCCGCCACCCCGCGGTGATGCTCGCCGCCGTGGTCGCGCAGCCCGACGCCAAATGGGGCGAGAGCCCCTGCGCCTTCCTGGAGCTCAAGGCCGGCGCGACCCCGCCGAGCGAGGCCGAGATCGTCGCCTTCTGCCGGGCCGGCCTCGCCCGCTTCAAGGTGCCGAAGCGGATCGTGTTCGGCCCCCTGCCGAAGACCGCCACGGGCAAGATCCAGAAGTTCGTGCTGCGCGAGCAGGCCCGCGCGCCGTAGACGCGCGCCCCGGCAAGGCGTCGCTCCGGACACGATCGGATACACGCCGTTACGCTTCGTTAACCATCCGCTCGCCATCCTGTGGCCTTCAAGCCGGGAGCGACCGTGGTGACCCAGACCCTGACCCTCAGCTTCGACGACCCCACCGCCGAGTGCCCGCTGCCGCCCGACGCGCTCGGCCGGATCTCCCGCGCCGACCCGGAGACCGTGTCGGCGATGGTCTGCGAGATCCCCGAGGCGACCCGCGCGCGGCTGGCGGTCTACCTCTACGGCCGCAGCCACACCCACGAGCTCGGCATCCGGATCGCGGCCACCTGCGACGGCGCGGTGCTGCGCCGCGCCGCCGGCCTCGTCGGCAACACCCTCTACGACCTGTCGCGCCGCCCCTACGCCGCCCCGAGCTACGGCAGCCACCGTTCGCAGGGCAGCCGGATCAGCCTCGGCGGTCCACGCCTCGACAGCCGCCGCGGCTAGAGCGGTTGCCCTCATCGATCGATCGCGGAAACGAGTCTGACCTGCTGAGGGGCCGCATGTTCGTCACGCAGGCCGGCATCCGCCGCTCTTGAGGATGCTCCGCGGCGGTACGGACGGCACAGGACGTGGTACGGCCGGCCCCTCTGCGAGGGATGCCGCCATGTCGTGGATCAGCCTCACCCGGTTGCGGCTTCGCGGCTGGCGGTTCGTGCCCGGATTCGCGTGGTACGCGATCCGGTCGAGCCGGCAGGCCTCCAGGGCCGCCGGCTACCGCGACGGCGCGCTGCTCAACGACGCCAAGCTGACCTTCTGGACCGTCACCGCCTGGACCGACGAGGCGGCGATGCGCGCCTACGTGCCGGACGGCGACCACCGCGCGGCGATGGGAAAGCTCGCCCGCTGGTGCGACGAGGCCTCGGTCGCCCACTGGATCGCGCCGGGCCTGCCGGACTGGCCCGAGGCCGACCGGCGGATGCGCGAGACCGGCCGGCCCTCCAAGGTCCGCCATCCGTCGCCCGCGCACGCGGCGCTCGCCTACGATCCGCCGCGCACGACCCGCGGCGGACGGCTTCCCCGGGCGGCCGGCTGAGCCGGCCCGCTCAGCCCGGTTTCCGCTCGTCGGCCTTCAGCTCCGGGAAGTCCGACTGGGCGAAGGCCAAGCCCCGGAACGGGTCGTCGGTGGTGCCGTCGTGCTCCAGGCGCCGGAGCTGGACCCGGCGGATCTTGCCGGAGATGGTCTTGGGCAGCTCCGCGACGAACTCGATCGCCCGCAGCCGCTTGAACGTCGCGAGCCGCGCGTTGGTGAAGCGGAAGATGTCGAGGGCGGTCTCCCGCGTCGCCTCCGCGCTGTCGACGAGCGACACGAAGGCCTTCGGGATCGTGTAGCGGATCGCGTCGGGCGCCGGCACCACCGCCGCCTCGGCCACCGCCGCATGCGCGATCAGCACGCTCTCCAGCTCGAACGGGCTGATGCGGTAGCCGGAGGACTTGAACACGTCGTCGGCGCGCCCGACGAAGGTCAGGGTTCCGTCCGGCTCGACGAAGGCGACGTCGCCGGTGCGGTAGAGCGGCCCGTCCGCGCCGGAAAGGTGGCCGGCGCCGTCGTCGTAGCCCTGCATCAGGCCGGCCGGGCGGTGCTCGCCGAGGGCGAGGCAGACCTCGCCCTCGCTCGCCGGCTGATCGTCGATGTCGAGGATGCGGACCGTGTAGCCCGGCAGCGGCCGGCCCATGGCGCCGGGCTTCACCGTCTGGCTCGGGGTGTTGGCGACCTGGGCCGTGGTCTCGGTCTGGCCGTAGCCGTCGCGGATGGTCAGGCCCCAGGCGTCGCGCACCCGCTCGATCACCTCCGGGTTCAGCGGCTCGCCGGCGGCGCAGACCTCGCGCAGCGTCAGGTCGTGCCCGGTCAGGTCCTCCTGGATCATCAGCCGCCACACCGTCGGCGGCGCGCACAGGGTGGTGACGCGGCAGCGGGCGAGCACCGCGAGCAGGGCAGGGGCCGAGAACGGCGCCTGGTTGACCACGAACACCGTGGCGCCGGCGTTCCAGGGGGCGAAGACCGAGGACCAGGCGTGCTTGGCCCAGCCGGGAGAGGAGACGTTGCAATGGACGTCGCCGGGCTGCAGCCCGAGCCAGTACATCGTCGACAGGCTGCCGACCGGATACGAGCGGTGGCTGTGCCGCACGAGCTTGGGCTTCGCCGTGGTGCCGGAGGTGAAGTACAGCAGGAACGGGTCGTCGGCGCCGGTCGCCGCGTCGGGCGCGAACGCGTCGGAGGCCGAGAATGCGGCCGCGTAGGGCTGCCAGCCGGGCTCGGCCGGCCCGGTCGTCAGGCGCACCACCGGCCCCAGGTCGAGGCCCTCGAACTTCGGCACCTGATCGGCCCCGGCCACGATCAGCCGCGGCCGCCCGCGCTCCAGCCGGTCGGCCAGCTCGCCGTCGGTCAGCAGCGTGGTCGCCGGGATCACGATCGCCCCGAGCTTCATCGCCGCCAGCATCGTCTCCCACAGGGCCGGCACGTTGCCGAGCAGCAGCAGCAGGGTGTCGCCGCGTCGCAGGCCCAGCGACCGCAGGTGGTTGGCGACCTGGTTCGAGCGCCGGCTCATCTGCGAGAACGAAACCTTCGTCTCCGCCCCCGAGGCCGCGTCGACGATCCACAGGGCAGGGCGGTCGCGGGTCTCCGGGCGGGTCGCGAGATCCGCGTCGAACCAGTCGAGCGCCCAGTTGAACGCCGCCGCGTCCGGCCATCGGAAGCCCGCATAGGCCGCCGCGTAGTCGGTGCGGCGGGCCAGAAGAAAGTCGCGGGACTCGCGAAAGCTCGGCATCGGCGTTCTCCCTGGTTTTCGGTGGCTTTTCCGTTGTCTTGTGTTCGATCAGTCTTTTGCTGAACTGAAGCTTCGGCGGAGCCTCTTTCCCCTCTGCGGGGGCTATCACGTCCGCCCGGCTCGCGCGTTTCGGTTCGAAAACCCCCACCGTCCTCCCGGGGCGCCGGAGGCGAGCCCGGGATGACGGGGCGGGGCCGGATGAGTTTCGCTCGAGGCCGGGACGATGCGTGAAGACGATCGGCCTCCGTAGCGAGAAGTGGCGCTACCCGTGCGTGAACTTGGGCGCGCGCTTCTCGACGAAGGCGGCCATGCCCTCCTTCTGGTCCTGGGTGGCGAACATCGCGTGGAACACCCGCCGCTCGAAGCGCACGCCTTCCGTGAGCGTGGTCTCGTAGGCGCGGTTGACCGCCTCCTTGGTCATCATCGCGATCGGCTTGGACATGCCGGCGATGGTCTCGGCGACCCGCATCGCCTCCGCGACGAGCCCGTCGGCGGGCACGACCCGCGAGACCAGCCCGGCCCGCTCGGCCTCGGCCGCATCCATCATCCGGCCGGTCAGGCACATCTCCATCGCCTTGGCCTTGCCGACGAACCGGGTCAGCCGCTGGCTGCCGCCGATTCCGGGCATCACCCCGAGCTTGATCTCCGGCTGGCCGAACTGCGCGGTGTCGGCGGCCAGGATCAGGTCGCACATCATCGCGAGCTCGCAGCCGCCGCCGAGCGCGAAGCCGGCCACGGCCGCGACGATCGGGGTCCGCAGGGCCGTGAAGCGCTCCCAGTCGGCGAAGCGGTCGCCGGCATACATCTCGGCATAGGTCGCCGCCTGCATCTCCTTGATGTCGGCGCCGGCGGCGAAGGCCTTGGCCGACCCGGTGATCACGATGCAGCCGATCCCCGGATCGGTATCGGCGGCGGTCGCCGCTGCGATCAGCGCGCGGGTGAGCTGCGCGTTGATCGCGTTCAAGGCCTTGGGCCGGTTCAGGGTGATGAGCCGGACGCGCCCGCGCGTCTCGATGAGGATCGTCTCGTCCCCGGTCAGATTCTCCGGCATGGTCAAACCTCCTCGCGCGGTCCGCGCAGCATCTGGACGATCGCCGAGAAATCCTGCCCGCCGTGGCCTTGCGCGTCGAACCGGGCATAGAGGCGCTCGGCCTCGGCGCCGAGGGGCGTCGCGGCGCCGGCCGTCCCGGCGGCTTCTTGCGCGAGGCGCAGGTCCTTCAGCATCAGGGCGGCAGCGAAGCCCGGCCGGTAGCCGGTGTTGGCGGGCGAGGTCGGCACCGGCCCCGGCACCGGGCAATAGGTGGTGAGCGACCAGCACTGCCCGGACGAGACCGAGGCCACGTCGAACAGGGCCTGCTGCGAGAGCCCGAGCTTCTCGCCGAGCGCGAAGGCCTCGCACACGCCGATCATCGAGATGCCGAGGATCATGTTGTTGCAGATCTTGGCGGCCTGGCCGGCGCCGGCCGCACCGCAATGGAACACGCTCCGGCCCATCCGCTTCAGGATCGGCTCGGCGGCGGCGAAGGCCTGTTCCGAGCCGCCGGCCATGAAGGTCAGCGTCCCGGCCTTGGCGCCCCCGGTGCCGCCGGAGACCGGCGCGTCGATCGCTGGGCAGGAGCGCGCCTCGGCCAGGGCGTGGGCCTCTCGGGCGCTCGCGACGTCGACCGTCGAGGAATCGATCAGCAGGGTGCCGGCGGGGACCGCTCCGGCGACCTGCGACCAGACCTCGACCACGTGCCGGCCGGCCGGCAGCATCGTCACCACCGCGGACGCGCCCTCGACCGCCTCCAGCACCGAGCCGGCGACGGCGACGCCCTCGGCCCGCGCCGCCTCCAGCGAGGCCGGGGCGAGGTCGAACCCGCGGACCGCGTGCCCGGCGCGGACGAGGTTGGCCGCCATCGGGCCGCCCATGTTGCCGAGCCCGATGAAGGCGATGGTCTGGGGCCGCGTCGTCATGGGTTCCTCCCGTATGTCTCTCACGGCGGCGCTCTGCGTGGAGCACGGCACCGATCCTTGTTCCTTGCTCCCATCCCCCCCCCTCATCCTGAGGTGCCGGAACGAAGCGGAGGCCTCGAAGGAGACATCCAGGTCCCGCTGCGATCCCTGGAGCCCTCCTTCGAGGCCCGCTGGCGCGGGCGCCTCAGGATGAGGGGGCAGGGTGGGACAAGACGTCGTCCGGCACCGAAAAGACCGGGGCCGCCCGCGGCGCGAGCCAGCCGGCGATCCGTTCGGGGTCGACCGCGTCGAGGATCGGCGGCGACCAGCGCGGCGCCTTGTCCTTGTCGATCACCGCCGCGCGGATGCCCTCGCGAAAATCCCCCTCCGCCAGCAGGGCGAGGGACGCGTGGAACTCGCGCTCCAGGCAGGCCTCCAGCGTCGTCGCCGCGCGGCCGAGACGCAGCAGGCGCAGCGTCAGCACGAGGCTCGATGGCGACTTCTCCAGCAGCGTCGCGTGGGTCCGCCCGGCGAATTCGGAGCCTTCGGCGGCGAGCGCGTCCAGGATGTCCTCGACGCGATCGTGCGCGAAGCAGCGGTCGATGACGGCTTGCGCCGCGGCGAGCGGGGCCGGCCCCGGCGTGACGGCGCGCGCGTCGATCGCCGCCCGGACGGTGGCGTGGCCGGCCTCCGGGGCGAGGGCGGCGAGCGCATCGATCAGGGCGGGCAGCGTCGCTGCGGGCACGCAGGCGTCGGCGAACCCCGCGAAGATCGCGTCGGCCGCGCCCATGGGCTCGCCGGTCAGCCCGAGATAGGTCCCGGTCTCGCCGGGCGCGCGCGGCAGCAGCCAGGTGCCGCCGACGTCGGGCAGGTAGCCGATGCCGGTCTCCGGCATGGCGATGCGGGAGCGCCCGGTGACGACGCGGTGGCCGGCATGGCCCGACAGCCCGACGCCGCCGCCCATGGTGATCCCATCCAGGATCGCCACGAACGGTTTTTCGTAATGCGCGATCCGAGCATCGAGGCGATACTCGTCGCGCCAGAAGTTCTCGGCGGAGCTTGAACCCGCGCTCTCGTAGAGCGAGCGCAGGTCGCCGCCGGCGCACAGGCCGCGCTCGCCCTCGCCGGTGAGCAGGATCGCGGCGACGCCTTCGTCGGCGGCGAAAAGATCGAGGGCGGCATCGATCGCGCCGACCATGCCGTGGGTCAGCGCGTTCAAGGCCTTCGGCCGGTTCAGGCGGATGCGCCCGAGCGTGCCGACGCGCTCGACGAGGATGTCGGGCATCAGCGCCCCCCGAGCAGCGCGCGGGCGATGATCACCCGCATGATCTCGTTGGTGCCCTCCAGGATCTGGTGGACGCGCAGATCCCGGACGATCTTCTCGATGCCGTACTCGGCGAGATACCCGTAGCCGCCGTGGAGCTGCAGCGCCTCGTTGGCGACGTGGAACGCGGCGTCCGTCACGTGGCGCTTGGCCATGGCGCAGAGCTTGGTCGCCTCCGGCGCCCTGGCGTCGAGGGCGGCGGCCGCGTGGCGCAGGAACGCGCGGGCGACCTCGAGCTCGGTCGCCATGTCGGCCAGCCGGAACTGCAGCGCCTGGAAGTCCGAGAGCTTCTGGCCGAAGGCGCGGCGGTCGCCCATGTAGGCGAGCGTCCGGTCGAGGGCCGATTGCGCGCCGCCCAGCGCGCAGGCGGCGATGTTGAGGCGGCCGCCGTCGAGCCCGGCCATGGCGTAGCGGAAGCCGTCGCCCTCGGCGCCCAGCCGGTTCTCGACGGGCACCCGGCACTGGTCGAAGCGCACCGCGCGGGTCGGCTGGGCGTTCCAGCCCATCTTGCGCTCGTCGGCGCCGAAGGAGAGGCCGGGCGTGCCCTTCTCGACGACGATCGCCGAGACGCCCTTCGCGCCCTCGCCTCCGGTCCGGGCCATGACGAGGTAGAGGTCGCTGGCGCCGGCGCCCGAGATGAACTGCTTCTCGCCGGTCAGCACGTAGGCGTCGCCGTCGCGGACCGCGCGGGTTCGGAGCGCAGCGGCATCCGAGCCCGAGCCGGCCTCGGTCAGGCAATAGCTGGCGATCCTGTCCATCCGCGTCAGCGACGGAAGCCAGCGCCGGCGCTGCGCCTCGCTGCCGAAGGCGTCGATGATCCAAGAGGACAGGTTGTGGATCGAGAGGAAGGCCGCCACCGTCGGGCAGCCTTCGCCCAGAGCCTCGAAGATCAGGCTGGCGTCGACGCGGCTCAGGGCCGATCCGCCGACATCCTCGCGGATGGTGATCGCGGCCATGCCGAGAGCTGCCGCCGCGCGAAGGGTCTCGACGGGGAAGTGCTTGCGCGCGTCCCAGTCGAGGGCGTGCGGCGCGATGTGCTCGCGCGCGAAGTTCTGGGCCATCTCCCGGATGGCCACCTGATCCTCGTCGAGCCCGAAGCGCATGGCATCAAGTCCTTGGCTGGACGGTTCTCCCCCCCCGCAGAGGGGGGAGGGTCGGTTCACCGCATCGTCGGGATCGAGAACTCCGCGCCGCTCTTGATGCCCGAGGGCCAGCGCTGCGTCACGGTCTTGGTCTTGGTGTAGAAGCGGATCGCGTCGGGCCCGTGCTGGTTCAGGTCGCCGAAGCCCGAGCGCTTCCAGCCGCCGAAGGTGTGGTAGGCGATCGGCACCGGGATCGGCACGTTGACGCCGACCATGCCGACGTTGACCCGGGCGGTGAAGTCGCGCGCCGCGTCGCCGTCCTGGGTGAAGATCGCGACGCCGTTGCCGTATTGGTGGGTGGAGGGCAGCGCCAGCGCCTCCTCGTAGTCCTTGGCCCGCACGACCGAGAGGACCGGGCCGAAGATCTCCTCCTTGTAGATCGTCATGTCGGCGGTGACGCGGTCGAACAGGCAGCCGCCCATGTAGAAGCCGTTCTCGTAGCCCTGCAGGGTGAAGCCGCGGCCGTCGACGGCGAGCTCGGCGCCCTCCTGGAGGCCGGTCTCGATGTAGCCCTTCACCCGCGCCACCGCCTCGGCGGTGACCATCGGGCCGTAATCGGCCGAGCCGTCGTGCGAGGGGCCGATCTTGAGGCTCTCCACCCGCGGCACCAGGCGCTCCATCAGCCGGTCGGCGGTGCCCTCGCCGACGGGGACGGCGACCGAGATCGCCATGCAGCGCTCGCCGGCCGAGCCGTAGCCGGCGCCGATCAGCGCGTCGACGGCCTGGCCCATGTCGGCGTCGGGCATGATGATCATGTGGTTCTTGGCGCCGCCGAAGCACTGGGCGCGCTTCCCCGTCTGCGCGGAGCGGACGTAGATGTACTCGGCGATCTGCGAGGAGCCGACGAAGCCGACCGCCTTGATGTCCGCGTCGTCGAGGATCGCGTCGACCGCCTCCTTGTCGCCGTTGACGACGTTGAGGATCCCCGGCGGCAGGCCGGCCTCCAGGAAGATCTCGGCGATGCGCATCGGAACGCCGGGGTCGCGCTCGGACGGCTTGAGGATGAAGGCGTTGCCGCAGGCGATGGCCGGGGCGCATTTCCAGAGCGGGATCATCGCGGGGAAGTTGAACGGCGTGATGCCGGCGACCACGCCCAGCGGCTGGCGCAGGGAGTAGACGTCGATGCCGGGGCCGGCGCCTTCCGTGAACTCGCCCTTCAGCAGGTGCGGGATGCCGCAGGCGAACTCCACCACCTCGACGCCGCGCTGGATGTCGCCCTTGGCGTCGGGCACGGTCTTGCCGTGCTCGGAGGCCAGCAGCTCGGCGAGCGAATCCGTCTCGCCGCGGATCAGCTCGAGGAAGCGCATCATCACGCGGGCGCGCTTCTGCGGGTTGGTCGCGGCCCAGGCGGCTTGCGCGTCGCGGGCGTTCTCGACCGCCGCGCGAAGCTCGGCGCGGCTCGCCAGGGCGACGCGGGCCTGGACCTCGCCGGTCGAGGGATGGAACACGTCGGCGAAGCGGCCGCTGGTGCCCGCGACGGTCTTGCCGCCGATGAAATGCCCGATCGTGCGCATGTGCGCCTCTCCTGTGCTCGTTTCCTCAGGTCCGGCCGGCGCGACGGCCGGCCGATTTTGAGCGGACCATAGCAGCGCCGATCGGGCGATAAAGCTGGACCTGCTCGCAGCCGTTGTGCATCGATGCACAGCGCCATCCCCGTCGGACCCAGCCCGTGAGCCTCAAGAAGACCCGCAACTGGGACGACCTGCGCTTCTTTCTCGCCGTCGCCCGCACCGGCACGCTGACGGCCGCGGCGGCGCAGACCGGCACCGAGCACACCACCGTGGCCCGGCGCATCCTGGCCCTGGAGGAGGGGCTCGACCGCCGGCTCTTCCACAAGAGCAACCTCGGCTACGCGCTGACCGAGGCCGGCGAGGCGCTGCTCGGGACGGCAGAGGCGATGGAGAGCGCCTTCGTCTCGGGCTCGGCGGCCGGCGGCACCGGGCGGAGCGTCGCGGGCACGGTGCGGATCGGCGCGCCGGACGGGTTCGGCAGCGTGTTCCTCGCGCCGCGGATGCACCGCCTGACCGAGGCCCATCCCGGGCTCGAGATCGAGATCATGGCGACCGCGCGGATCTTCAGCCTGTCGAAGCGCGAGGCGGACATCGTCGTCAGCCTGTCGGCACCGCAGCAGGCGCGGGTGGTGACGCGGCGGCTCACCGACTACCGGCTCTTCGTCTACGGGTCGAAGGCCTACCTCGACGCGGCCGAGCCGATCCGGACGGCGGCCGACCTCGGGCGGCACCCGTTCGTCAGCTACATCGAGGACATGCTGTTTGCGCGGGAGCTCAACTACCTCAACGTGATCGGGCCGGGCGCCAGCGCGCGGCTGCGCTCGACGAACCTGCTCGCCCAGGTGCACGCCACGCTCGCCGGTGCCGGCCTGTGCATCGTGCCGGCCTTCATCGCGGCCGCCCATCCCGGCCTCGTGCCGGTGCTGCCGGACGCGCTGTCGCTGACGCGGGCCTTCCACATGCACATCCACGAGGACCACCGGAAGGCCGCCCACATCCGCGAGGTGGCGGCCTTCATCGTCGGCGCGGTCGAGGCGGCGCAGGCGCTGTTTTCGCGGGCGGGATAGTGCGTCGCACCGGCAAGCTCAGGCAGGATACTGCGCGCCGGATGTCGCGCGACGGGCGCCGATCGGGCTTGTCCTCGCGCCCGCGCAGCCGCTAGCCTGCCTTTCGTATTCTGCGTTCATTCGCGCGCGTCCCCTCGGCGCGTCCCTTTGGAAAGACGGATCCAACGCCATGATCAGCGCCATCGCCCTGCCGCGGCTGATGCGGATCGGAGCCGGTGCGTGCGGGCTGCTGCCGGAGGTGCTGGGGCAGCTCGGGCTGTCCCGGCCGTTCGTCGTCACCGATCCCTACCTCGCCGACAGCGGCCGGGCGGGGCGGCTCGTCGAGCGCCTGGCGGCGGCCGGCATCCAGGCCGGGCTGTTCTCGCGGACCGTGCCGGACCCGACCGTGGCCTCGGTGGAGGCGGCTTTGGCCGCGCTCAAGGCCGGCGACCACGATTGCGTCGTCGGCTTCGGCGGCGGCAGCCCGATGGACACGGCCAAGGCCGTCGCGGTGCTCGCCCGCCACGGCGGCCACATGCGCGACTACAAGGCGCCCCACAGCCAGGACGCGCCCGGCCTGCCGATCCTGGCGATCCCCACCACCGCCGGCACCGGCTCGGAGGCGACGCGCTTCACCATCGTCACCGACGAGGCCACCGACGAGAAGATGCTGTGCGCCGGCCTCGCCTACCTGCCGGTGGCGGCGCTGGTCGATTACGAGCTGACCCTGAGCAAGCCCGCGCGCCTCACCGCCGATACCGGGATCGACGCGCTGACCCACGCGATCGAGGCCTACGTCTCGCGGAAATCCAACCCGTTCTCGGACGGGTTCGCGCTCGCCGCGATGCGGGCGATCGCGCCGAACCTGCGCCGGGTCTGGACCGATCCGGGCGACCGGGCTGCGCGGGAGGCGATGATGTTCGGCGCGACGCAAGCAGGCATCGCCTTCTCTAACAGCTCGGTGGCCCTCGTCCACGGGATGAGCCGGCCGATCGGCGCGCATTTCCACGTGCCGCACGGGCTCTCGAACGCGATGCTGCTGCCGGCCGTCACCGCCTTCTCGGCGCCGGGCGCGCCCGGGCGCTACGCCGCCTGCGCCCGGGCGATGGGCGTGGCGCGGGAGGGCGACGACGAGCGCAACGCGGTCTCCCGCCTGATCGCCGAGCTGCAGAACCTCAACGACGACCTGCAGGTGCCGACGCCCGGCGACTACGGCATCGACGAGGCCCGGTGGAACGGCCTGATCCCGACCATGGCGGCGCAGGCCCTGGCCTCGGGCTCGCCCGGCAACAACCCGGTGGTGCCGGACGCGGAGGCGATCGCGACGCTGTACCGCCAGGTCTGGGCCGCCTGAGCGGGACGGGCGGGGCAGCGGGATGCGGGCGGCTGCCGGCTCAGGCGGCCTGGCCGCCGTAGGTCGCGAACGAGGACTCGACCTTGTCCGCGAGCGCCGGCTCGACCTCGGCCGAGACCTTGAGGCGCCCGGCGAGCTTCGGCTCGCCGTCGGTGTGGGTCTTCTCGACGCGGCCGTCCTCGATGTCGGCGCCCGCGGTCTCCGTGCCGGCGCTGTTCTCGTCCGAGACCGGCGCGATGGTCACGGCCTTGCGGTCGATCTTGTGCTCCTGGACGAGGTGCTCGACCGCCATCTCGGCGTCGCGGCGGGTCTCGAACGTGGCGGCGATGATCTTCGACATGGATCTGGCTCCGATGGCGGGGCGGTCCGGCCCCGCGGGGGTTCCGCCGTCAATCGCAGGCGCGGCGCTCCGTTCCGGATCGCCGCGCCTCGTGCGTCAGTACATCGGCGTGCCGCCGGTGACGGGCACCAGGGCGCCGGACATGTAGCTGCCCTCGCGGGACGCCAGCAGCACGTAGGCCGGGGCGAGCTCGGCCGGCTGCCCGGCGCGGCCGAGGGGCGTGTCGGCCCCGAGCTGCTCGATCTGCTCGGGGCTCTTCACGATCGGCTGGATCGGGGTCCACACGGGGCCGGGCGCGACGCAGTTCACCCGGATGCCCTTCGGCGCCAGCAGGTTCGACAGCCCGATCGTCAGGCTCGCGATCGCGCCCTTGGTGGCGGCGTAGATCAGCATCGTCTTGTCGGCGACCTTGGCCTGCTGGCTCGTCGAGTTCACGATCGCCGAGCCCGGCTTCATGTGCGGCACCGCCGCCTGGGCGAGGTAGTACATCGCGAAGACGTTGGCGCGGAACGAGCCCTCGAGGTCCTCCGCCGTCACGTCGTCGAGCCCTTCGTTGATCGTCTGCGCGGCCGCGTTGTTGACCAGGACGTCGAGGCGCCCGAACGCGGCCACCGTGCGGGCGACGAGGTCGCGGCAATGGGCCTCCTCGCGCAGGTCTCCCGGCAGCAGCAGGACGCGGCGCCCGGCCTGCTCGACCCAGCGCGCCGTCTCCTCGGCATCGGACTGCTCGACCGGCAGGTAGGAGATCGCCACGTCGGCGCCCTCGCGGGCGTAGGCGATCGCCACCGCGCGGCCGATCCCGGAATCGCCGCCGGTGATCAGCGCGACCTGATCCGTCAGCAGCCCCTTGCCGACGTAGCTGTGCTCGCCGTGATCGGGGGCGGGGGTCATCCGCGACGACAATCCCGGCCGCTCCTGCTGCTGGTCGCCGGGGAAGGGGGGCCGGGCTCCGGCCTCGCGGGGATCGTCGGTCATGGTTGGCTGCTCCCGGTGTCGCTTCCCATCGAGATAGGGCGCGGCGCCGCGGACGCAGGCGCGACCCGATGACCGCGGCGCCGGCGATCCCGATCGAACGATCGCAGCGACGCCTCAGATCGCCAGGCCGAGCTGCAGCGGTTCCGCGGCGTCGCCGTGGTCGAGGGCCGAGAGCGAGACGCCGAGCAGCCGCACGCTGCGCCGGAGCGGGCGGAGGTCGCGCAGCAGGCCCAGGCTGATCGCCTCCAGGCTGGCGCGGTCGCCGACGGGGGCCGCCAGGGAGCGCGCCCGCGTGACCTGCGCGAAGTCGGAGAACTTCACCTTCAGCGTCACGGTCCGGCCGCGCAGACCCTTGGCGGCGCAGGCCGCCGCGACCTTGTCGAGGATTGGCGCGAGGCGCTCGGCGAGGATTTCGAGGTCGGCGCTGTCGTCGGAGAAGGTGTTCTCGGCACCGATCGACTTGCGGATGCGGTGCGCCCGCACCGGGCGCTCGTCGATGCCGCGGGCCACCCCGTGATAGTAGGGGGCGGCGCTGCCGAGGATGGCGGCCAGATCCTCCAGCGAGCGGGCCTTGAGGTCGCGGCCGGTGTGGATGCCGAGGCGGCGCATTTTCGCCTCCGTCACCGGGCCGATGCCGTGGAAGCGGCCGATGGCGAGGTCCTCGACGAAGGCCGGGCCCATCTCGGGGGTGATCACGAACAGCGCGTCGGGCTTGCGGTAGTCCGAGGCGACCTTAGCGAGGAACTTGTTGTACGAGACGCCGGCCGAGGCGACGAGTCCGGTGCGCGCGCGGATCGTGGTGCGGATCGCCCGGGCGACGGCGGTGGCGGTCGGCAGGCCCTGCAGGTTCTCGGTGACGTCGAGGTAGGCCTCGTCGAGGGAGAGCGGCTCGATCACCGGCGTGTGCTCGGAGAACACCGTCCGGATCTCCTCCGAGATGCCGCGGTAGACCTCGAAGCGCGGGCGCACGAACACCAGGTCCGGGCAGAGCCGGCGCGCCGTCACCGAGGGCATCGCCGAGCGCACCCCGAAGGCCCGCGCCTCGTAGCTCGCGGCGGCCACCACGCCGCGCTCGCGCGAGCCGCCGACCGCGACCGGCCGGCCGCGCAGGGCCGGGTCGTCGCGCTGCTCGACGGAGGCGTAGAACGCGTCCATGTCGATGTGGATGACTTTCCGCACCGGGGCGGTCACTGCGCTGTCCCGTTCCGCGAGACCGCCGCACCGCAGGGCGGCCGCCTCGATGTTCGATCTTTGTTCCGACTGTCCATCACCGCGGGGCGCGGTTCAACCCATCCGGGCGCCGCCGTCCACCGCCGAGCGCACGATCGGCGGTCGCGGCAAAGGCTTTGTTAACCGACCCGGACGATGGTCGCGCCATGGTCGTCCGTCGCCGCGTCAGAATGGTCGTTTTGCCTCTCAGCCTCTGGACCCTGTCCGGGCTGGTGGTCGGCTACTTCGTGTACCAGGCCGAGAACGGCAACCGGGGCCTGGAGGCCAAGCGCGCCCTCAAGATCCAGGCCTTCGGGCTCACCCGGGAGCTCGCGGCGGCCAAGGCCGAGCGGGCGACCTGGGAGCACCGCGTCGCGCTGCTGCGCAGCGAGCAGATCGACCGCGACCTGCTGGAGGAGCGCGCCCGGGTCGTCCTCGGCCGGGTGCACGCCAACGACGTGGTCGTCATCGACCCGTGAGCGGGCACCGCCTCCAGTCCCGCGCGCGTCCCGGCTTGAACGCGGCCCGCATCCGCCGTCCCGAGGGGATCATGCCGATCGGGCGTGCGGATCGGGCATGCGGATCGGGTATGACAACCACAAACACCTGTCAGAGCGTCGGCCCTCGCATTCCCGGAGCGCGTGTCCTAAACCGGGCGGGAACAGACGCCAGCACGGGAGCACGCCGATGGATGCCGCGAAAGATGCGGGGCAGCCCAACCCTGCCGCGGAGACGCCGGAGGCCGTGGCGGCCGAGCACCAGCCCGCACCAAACGCGCCGCAATTCACCCGCGAGGAAGACCTCCACGCCTACCATCAGATGCTGCTGATCCGCCGCTTCGAGGAGAAGGCGGGGCAACTCTACGGAATGGGCCTGATCGGCGGGTTCTGCCACCTCTACATCGGCCAGGAGGCGGTCGTCATCGGCATGCAGATGGCCTCGGTCGACGGCGACCAGATCATCACCGGCTACCGCGACCACGGCCACATGCTCGCCTGCGGCATGGACCCGAAGGGGGTGATGGCCGAGCTCACCGGCCGCCGCGGCGGCTACAGCCGCGGCAAGGGCGGCTCGATGCACATGTTCAGCCGCGAGAAGCAGTTCTTCGGCGGGCACGGCATCGTCGGCGCGCAGGTCTCGCTCGGCACCGGCCTCGGCTTCGCCGACGCCTACCGCAAGAACGGCAAGGTCAGCCTGACCTACATGGGCGACGGCGCGGCCAACCAGGGCCAGGTCTACGAGAGCTTCAACATGGCGCAGCTGTGGAAGCTGCCCGTGGTCTACGTGATCGAGAACAACCGCTACGCCATGGGCACCTCGGTCGCCCGCGCCTCGGCGCAGACGGACTTCTCCCGGCGTGGCATCTCGTTCGGCATCCCCGGCGAGCAGGTCGACGGCATGGACGTGCGCACGGTCCGCGAGGCGGCGGGCCGGGCGATCGCGCATGCCCGCACCGGGGAGGGGCCCTACATCCTCGAGATGCAGACCTACCGCTATCGCGGCCACTCGATGTCCGACCCGGCGAAGTACCGCACGAAGGACGAAGTCTCGAAGATGCGCGACGAGCACGACCCGATCGAGATGGTGCGCAAGCGCCTGATCGAGCTGCACGGCGTCGCCGAGGCCGAGCTCAAGGCCACCGACGCCAAGGTCCGCGAGACCGTCAACGACGCCGCCGAGTTCGCGACGCACGATCCCGAGCCGGATCCGTCCGAGCTGTGGACCGACATCCTCCTGGAAGCGCGCGCCTGAGGGCGCGCCGCCGCCCCGCGACGATCCCCTGCCAGGCCGCCCCGCCCGCCTCACCGATCAGAGACCCTCCATGGCGACCGACATCCTGATGCCCGCCCTGTCTCCGACCATGGAGGAGGGCAAGCTCTCCAAATGGCTCAAGAAGGAGGGCGACGCGATCAAGTCCGGCGACGTGCTCGCCGAGATCGAGACCGACAAGGCGACCATGGAGGTCGAGGCGATCGACGAGGGCACGCTCGCCAAGATCCTGGTCGCCGAGGGCACCGAGGGCGTCGCCGTCAACACCCCGATCGCGATCATCGCGGGCGAGGGCGAGGACGTCGCGGCGGCCGCCGCCGGAGGGGCCTCGTCGAAGCCGAACGGTGCGGACACGGGCGGGCAGCCCGCCCCGACGCCGACGATGCAGGCCGAGGGCATGGCCTCCGCCCCGTCGGCCACCGCCAAGACCGGCGACGACAAGCCCGCGGCGCCGGCCGCGCCCGCCACCATCACCAACAAGGCCGCGGAGCCGGTGATGGAGGAGTTCCCGGCCGGCACCGAGATGGTGACGATGACCGTCCGCGAGGCGCTGCGCGACGCCATGGCCGAGGAGATGCGCCGGGACGAGGACGTCTTCGTGATGGGCGAGGAGGTCGCCGAGTACCAGGGCGCCTACAAGGTCACGCAGAACCTGCTGCAGGAATTCGGCGCCCGCCGCGTGGTCGACACCCCGATCACCGAGCACGGCTTCGCCGGCATCGGCGTCGGCGCGGCCCTGTCGGGCCTGAAGCCGATCGTCGAGTTCATGACCTTCAACTTCGCCATGCAGGCGATCGACCACATCATCAACTCGGCGGCCAAGACCCTGTACATGTCCGGCGGCCAGCTCGGCTGCCCGATCGTGTTCCGCGGCCCCAACGGCGCCGCCGCCCGCGTCGGCGCCCAGCACAGCCACGACTACGCCGCCTGGTACTCCAACGTGCCGGGCCTGAAGGTGATCGCCCCCTACACGGCGTCGGACGCCAAGGGCCTGCTCAAGGCCGCGATCCGCGACCCGAACCCGGTGATCTTCCTCGAGAACGAGATCCTGTACGGCCAGACCTTCCCGGTGCCGAAGCTCGACGACTTCGTGCTGCCGATCGGCAAGGCGCGGATCCACCGCACCGGCAAGGACGTGACCATCGTCTCCTTCGCCATCGGCATGACCTACGCCCTGAAGGCGGCGCAGATCCTGGCCGACCAGGGCATCGAGGCCGAGGTGATCGACCTGCGCACGATCCGGCCGATGGACACCGAGACCGTGCTCGCGTCGGTCAAGAAGACCGGCCGCTGCGTCACGGTGGAGGAGGGCTTCCCGCAATCGGGCATCGGCGCCGAGATCTCGGCCCGCCTGATGGTCGACGCGTTCGACTACCTCGACGCGCCGGTGCTGCGCGTCACCGGCAAGGACGTGCCGATGCCCTACGCCGCCAACCTCGAGAAGCTCGCCCTGCCCAACGTCGCCGAGGTCGTCGAGGCGGCCAAGGCCGTCTGCTACCGGTGAATGCGATCCGCCTTCGTGCCTGACCGGCGGGAACGGGGCCATCGATGGGTCATGACGTCGTATGAGTGAATCCTTCCAAGCCCTCGAGGTCCCCCCCGACGCCCTGGAGCAGGGCGGCATCGAGGTGCTGCGCGCGGCCGTGGTCGACGGGGCGGTGAGCGTGGCGTTGCGCCGGTCCTTCGACGACCCCGCCACGTGGGGCCGCCTGATGGTCGACCTCGCCCGGCAGGCCGCCCGCGCCTACGCCCTGGAGACCGACCTGTCGGAGGAGGAGGCGTTCGAGCGCATTCGCGCGGGGTGGGAGGCCGAGGGCCTCGATCCCGGCGGCCTGAACTGACGGGATTCTGGCCATGGCCGAACCCGCGCTCCGGCACGCCACCTACGCCGACCTCGAAGCGGTCCCCGATCACCTCGTCGCCGAGATCATCGACGGGGCGCTGGAGACGCATCCGCGACCGCGGCCGCGGCATGCGATGGCGGCGTTGGATCTCGGCTCCGTTCTGGGCCCCCCTTTCCGGCACGGACGCGGCGGACCGGGCGGCTGGATCTTCATGATCGAACCCGAGCTCCATCTCGGAGCGCAGGTCGTGGTGCCCGATCTCGCCGGCTGGCGCCGCGAGCGGCTGCCGGCCGAGCCGGAGACCGCCTTCGTCGAGACGCCGCCGGACTGGGTCTGCGAGATCCTGTCGCCGTCCACGGTGCGTCTCGACCGCGGCCCGAAGCGGCGCATCTACGCGGAGGCCGACGTCGGGCACCTCTGGCTGCTCGATCCCGCCGACGGCGTGCTGGAGGCCTTCGCGCTGACCGCGTCCCGATGGCTGCTGCTCGGGACGGTGACGCGCCGCGAGACCGTGGCCCTGCCGCCCTTCGACGCCGTCCCGTTTCCGCTGGACGACCTGTTTCCCTTCGCCGATCCCCGCGCCGAACCCGACGCCCCCTTCCTGCCCTCGGACGAGACCTGAACCATGCCCGTCAACGTCCTGATGCCCGCCCTCTCGCCGACCATGGAGAAGGGCAACCTTGCCAAGTGGCTCAAGAAGGAGGGCGACGCGATCAAGTCCGGCGACGTGCTCGCCGAGATCGAGACCGACAAGGCGACCATGGAGGTCGAGGCGATCGACGAGGGCGTGCTCGCCCGGATCGTCGTGCCCGAGGGCACCGCCGACGTGCCGGTCAACGACCTGATCGCGGTGATCGCCGTGGACGGCGAGGATCCGGCCGGGGTCCAGGCGGGCGGCGCGGCGCCGGCGCCGGCCCAGGCGCCGAAGGCCGACGCGTCGTCGGCGAACGAGAACACCACGCCCGGCGGCGGCCACATGTCCTACGAGCGGGTCAACGAGGCCCCCGACGGGGCGCGGCCCACTTCCGAGCCCGTTAGCGCCAAGTCCGAGGGCGCCGCCCATCCGCCGAGCGGGGCGGGCGAGCGCGTCTTCGCCTCGCCGCTGGCCCGCCGCATCGCGAAGCAGGAGGGCATCGACCTCTCGGCCGTGCAGGGGTCGGGCCCGCGCGGCCGGGTGATCGAGCGCGACGTCCGCGCCGCCAAGGAGGCCGGCACCGGCAAGGCCGCGCCCGCCCCCAAGGCGGCCCCGAAGGCGCCCGAGGCGGCACCGCCGGCGCAAGCCGCCGCGCCCGCCCCCGCGGCCAGGGCCGCCGGCCTCACCACCGATCAGGTCCGCGGCTTCTACGCCAAGGACAGCTACGAGGAGGTGCCGCTCGACGGCATGCGCAAGACCATCGCCAAGCGCCTCACCGAGGCGATGCAGGTGGCGCCGCACTTCTACCTGACCGTCGATTGCGAGATCGACGCGCTGATGGCGCTTCGCGAGCAGCTCAACCGGAGCGCCGGCAAGGACAAGGACGGCAAGCCGCTGTTCAAGCTCTCGGTCAACGACTTCGTCATCAAGGCGATGGGCCTCGCCCTGACCCGGGTGCCGATGGCCAACGCCGTCTGGGCCGAGGACCGGGTGCTGCGCTTCAGGAACGCCGAGGTCGGCGTCGCCGTGGCGATCGACGGCGGCCTGTTCACCCCGGTCATCCGCCGGGCCGACGAGAAGACGCTGTCCACCATCTCCAACGAGATGAAGGACTTCGCGGCCCGTGCGCGCGCCAAGAAGCTGAAGCCGGAGGAGTACCAGGGCGGCGTCACCTCGGTGTCGAACCTCGGCATGTTCGGGATCAAGCACTTCACCGCGGTGATCAACCCGCCGCAATCCTCGATCCTGGCGGTCGGCGCCGGCGAGAAGCGGGTCGTGGTCAAGGACGGCGCGCCCGCCGTCGCCCAGGTGATGACCGCGACCCTCTCCTGCGACCACCGCGTGCTCGACGGCGCGCTCGGCGCCGAGCTGATCGCGGCCTTCAAGGGCCTGATCGAGAGCCCGATGGGGATGCTGGTCTGACGACGGGCCGGTCGCGCGGCGCGGCGAGACCGCGTCGTGCCGAGCCGAGCCGCCGGCCGCTTTCGCGATAAGTGCCGGAGCGGTCGGCGCGCAACACCTTCTGAATACATTATCTCTCGGCGTTGAGCCGGATTCGCCGCTCTGCTAGCACCGCCTCCAACGGCCCGCGGATCAACCCGGGCCATCGGAGGAATGCGCCCGTGGAACCCGTCCAAACCTGGAACCAGGTCTACGATCCGTTCGGCAACCCGTGGCTGTCGACGCTGGCCGCCTCCGTGCCGGTGATCGCGCTGCTCGCCATGATCGCCAGCGGCCGGGTCAAGGCCCACATCGCGGCCGTGCTCGCCCTGGTGCTGGCCTTCGCCCTCGCCGTCGGCGCCTTCGGCATGCCGCTCGGCCTCGCGACCCGCGCCTCGCTGCTCGGGATGGTGACCGGGTTCTTCCCGATCGGCTGGATCATCCTCAACGTCATCTTCCTCTACCGGCTGACGGTGGAGAAGGGGTGGTTCGCCATCCTCCAGCAATCGGTGGCCGGCATCACCACCGACCGGCGGCTGCAGCTGCTGCTCGTCGCCTTCGCCTTCGGCGCGTTCTTCGAGGGCGCGGGCGGGTTCGGCACGCCGGTGGCGGTCACCGGCGCGATCCTGATCGGGCTCGGCTTCTCGCCGCTGGCGGCCTCCGGCCTGTCGCTCATCGCCAACACCGCGCCGGTGGCCTTCGGCGCGCTCGGCGCGCCGATCCAGGGCCTCGCCTCGGTGACGGGCTACGACCCCTACGTGCTCGGCGCGATGATCGGCCGGCAGCTGCCGGTGTTCTCGCTGATCGTGCCGTTCTGGCTGATCTGGGTGTTCGCGGGCTTCCGCGGCATGGTCCAGGTCTGGCCGGCGATCCTGATCTGCGGCGGCGCCTTCGCCGCGGCCCAGTTCGGCATCTCGAACTACGTCAACCCGTGGATCGTCGACATCGGCGCCTCGATCGCGGCGATGGGCGCCCTGGTGCTGTTCCTGAAGGTCTGGAAGCCGGCCGCGATCTGGACCTCGCCGGCGCTGCGCGGCAACGACCCGTCGATCGGCTACGGCGCGCCGCGGCCGGTGGCGCTCGGCGCCGGGGTTCCCTCCGATCTGCCCCGCGCCCCGGCCGCCACCGGCCGCACCGCCACCTCCGCCGAGATCGCGCTGGCCTGGCTGCCGTGGATCATCCTGTCGGTGATCGTGGCGATCTGGGGCACCGGCTGGTTCAAGGCCATCGTCAACCCGATCTTCACCTGGAAATACGAGGTGCCGGGCCTGCACAACGTGATCATGAAGGTGCCGCCGGTGGTGGCCAAGGCCCATCCCGAGGGCGCCGTCTTCCTGTTCACCTACATGTCCTACACCGGCACCGGCGTGCTGATCGCGGCGCTGATCTCGGGCCTGATCATGCGGTTCTCGCCCGTCCGCCTCGTCACCGCCTACGTCGAGACGATCTGGGTGCTGCGCTACTCGCTGATCACCATCGCGGCGATGCTCGCGCTCGGCGTGCTCACCCGCTACGCCGGCGTCGACGCGACGCTGGGCCTGGCGTTCGCCGGAACCGGCATCCTCTACCCGTTCTTCGGCACGCTGCTCGGCTGGCTCGGCGTCGCGCTGACCGGCTCCGACACCGCCTCCAACGTGCTCTTCGGCGGCCTGCAGAAGATCACCTCGGAGCAGCTCGGCCTGTCGGGCGTGCTGATGGCCTCGGCCAACTCGTCGGGCGGCGTGATGGGCAAGATGATCGACGCCCAGTCGATCGTCGTCGCCTCCACCGCCACCGGCTATTTCGGCCAGGAGGGCAAGATCCTGCGCTTCGTGTTCTGGCACTCGATCGCGCTCGCCTGCCTGGTGGGCGGGCTGGTGATGCTCCAGGCCTACGTGCATCCCTTCACCGCGATGGTGATCCACGTTCCGTAGCCTCGCGCCCGAGATCGCCGGCGACACCAAAAAAGCCCGCCCCCTGCGGAGGGGGCGGGCTTTTCCTTTGGCGCAGTCTGGCGACGGGAGGGCGGCCTCAGGCCGCCCGCACGCCGGCCAGGAAGTGGTCGACCGCACCGCGCAGGTCGCCGGCCTGACTCGACAGCGCGCTCGCCGCGGCGAGCACCTGGGCCGAGCCGGAACTCGCCGTCCCGGCCGCCTCGCTGACGCCCCCGATATGCTCCGACACCGCGCGGGTGCCCTGCGAGGTCTGGGCGGTGGTGCGGGCGATCTCGCCGGTCGCGGCCCCCTGCTCCTCGACCGCGGCGGCGATGTCGCCACCGATCTGGGCCAAGCGCCGGATCACGTCGGTGATCCCGCTGATCGCCTGGACCGAGGCGTCGGTGGAGGTGCTGATCTCGACGACCTTGGCCGTGATCTCCTCGGTCGCCCGGGCGGTCTGGCCGGCCAGCGACTTCACCTCCTGCGCCACCACCGCGAAGCCGCGTCCCGCCTCGCCCGCGCGGGCCGCCTCGATGGTGGCGTTGAGGGCGAGCAGGTTGGTCTGGTCGGCGATCTGCGAGATCAGCCCGACGATCTGGGCGATGCTGCCGGCCGCCGTGGCGAGCCGCCGGACCTCGCCGGCCATGCCTTCGGCGTCGCGCTCGGCCGCCGCCGCGAGGTCGGCCGAGGCCGTGACCTGGGTGCCGATCTCGGCGACCGAGGCCGAAAGCTGCTCGGTCGCCGCCGCCACCGTGTCGGCCGAGAGCGCCGCCTCGTGCGACGCGCGGGCGACCTGAAGGCTCAGCGACGAGGCATCCCCGGCCGCCCGCGTCATGCCGTGGGCCGCGGCCTCGAGCTGGATCGCCGCCGCCGAGACCGCCTCGACGATGCCGCCGACCCGATCCTCGAACCCGTCGGCGAGCTCGAGCGCCGCCGCGCGCCGGGCCAGCTCGGCGTCGGCCGACATCCGCTCCTGCGCCGCGCGGCTGCGGCGGCGCTCGGCGACGTTATCGCGGAACTCGATCGCCGCGGCGGCGATGGCGCGGACCTCGATCGGGCCGCCCTGGGGAATCGCCACGTCGTCGTCGCCGCGGCCGATGGCGGTGAGCGCCCGCGACATCCGGATCAGCGGCCGGGCCACCGCGGTGCCGAGGCCGAAGGCGAGGGCGCCCGTCAGCAGGAAGATCGCGAGCGCCGCCCCCGACCAGATCGCGAGCGCCCGTTCGGCCGTCGCGCGAACGCCGCCGGCCTCCGCGGCGAGGTCGGCGGTGAGGTGGTCCTCGACCGCCTTGAGGCCGTCGATGCGCTGGGTCGCGAGTCGGAACCAGAGCGGGGCGTCGCGGAAGGCCAGGGCCTCGCCGGGCATGGTCTCGAGGGCGACCTTGCGCAGGCGCGCCACCTCCCGCGCCGGGGCGGCGGCCTCCGCGGCATCGAGCAGGGCTCCTTGCGCCGGCTCCGCCCGGGTCCGGAACAGGCCTTCGTAGGTGGCCTGGTCGGCCTGGAGGGTGGCGAGGCGGCGGATCCCGGCGAGGTCGAGGCTGCCGGCGGCGAAGGCGGCGGAGGCGGCGGCACGCTCCTGGCCGGCATATTCCTTCATCGTCAGGAAGGCGGCGTAGGAGGCGGCGTGGTTGGCGATCCCGACGGGGCCGATCACGCCCGACAGGGCGCGGACCAGCCCGAGGCCTTCGCCGATCAGACCGGTATAGACGGCGGCCGCCTGGGGCGCCGTCGGCTTCAGCGCGTCGACGGCGTTGCGCTGCGCGTCCAGGCCGTCGAGCGCCTGCGCGAAGGCGTCGGCCTTGCGGGCGAAGGCGGGGCCGTAGGCCGCCGCGCCGGCCGTGACGGCGGCGGCGAGGCCCTGGCGCACGGCGTCGGTGCGGGCGCGCTGCGCGACCAGCTCCGCCTTGAACTGCGACCCCTTCGAGGCGAGGAACAGGCTGGAGGCGCCGCGCTCGCGCTGGCCCTCGTGCGCGAAGGCGCTGATCCGCGAGGCGAGGCCGACAAGGTCCTCGACCTGGACCATCTCGGCGCGCTGCGCCATCCGGTCGGAGATCGCGACACCGGCCACCGCAGCGAAGGCGAGGCAGGGCGCCAGCGCCACCGCCACGATGCGTCCCCGCAAGGACATCGGAACACCGGTTTTCATTCGCCCACGCATCCCAAGTCTTCGCACCGCGTCGATACGGACGACTGCGCTACAACCGGTAAAGACGCCGTTGCCATCACAGGTCGATGCGCTGTTCGATCGTCGCGGGCGCGATCTTCAACGGCGGGAGCCCGTCGGCAGCGTATTCGCGGACCCGGACACCAGGACATCGGCGGGCGATGCGGACGCGTCGTCCGGGCGAGCCCCGGGCACGACTTCCGGACCTGCGCGAAAATCCGCGATCCCGCCGACGGATCGGGACGCGGCGGCATGCATTCCGGACGCCCGATCAAGACGCCGCGCCCGGCGCCGCCCTATCACGAGGCGCCGAGAGCGCGCGCGGCGGGTCGGCCGCGACGACGCCGGGCGTACCCTTGGGAGGCCATCATGATCCGTACCATCCTCGCCGCGAGCCTGCTGATCGCCGGCCTCGCCGCCGCCCGGGCCCAGACCGGCGACATGTCCTGCGCCGACTATCTCAGGGCCGACGCGCAGGCGCAGGCCTCGATGAGCGCCGCCGACAAGGCGATGATCGCCGCCGACCCGCAGGCGGCCGCGATGGACGCGAAGATGCGCGCCTACTGCAAGGCCAACCCGAAGGCCTCCTCGTCCGAGGCGGCGATGAAGGCGATGCAGTAATCCCGCCGGAGCCGCGCGCCCGGCACGGGCGCGCGGTGATACTGGTCGTCGGCCGCCCCCCGAACGGGGCCGGCGCAGCGAAAAGATGCGGGCGGCCGCAGGGCCGGACGCGTCGCGGAACAAGGGCCGAGTTGCCCACGTACGCGTTTCGTTCTAGCAGACACGCGAGCATGCCGGGCCTGCGTCCCGCCCGCCGCACCTTGCCGAAGGCTTCGGACGGACGACATGACCCGGCGCGGCGTTCGCTTTCGCGATCGCCGGATCCCGCCCGTGTCGACGCCTCGAAAGACCGCCCCCGCCATGGCCAAAGCCGTCGCCGCCAAGACGCCTGCTGGCAACAAGACGCCTGCTGCCGATAAGACGCCTGCTGCCAAGACGCCCGCCGCGAAAGCGCCGCCCGCCAGGAAGCCCGCGAAGGCGAGCCCGGCCGCGCGGGCGGTCGAGGCCGAGGCCGGTGTCGACGCGAAGCTCGAGCGCCTGTTCGACCGGGAGACGCCGGCGGAGCGCGACCGGCGGGTGATCTCGGTGCGCGGCGCCCGCGAGCACAACCTGAAGAACGTCGACCTGACGATCCCGCGCGACAAGCTCGTGGTGTTCACCGGGCTCTCGGGCTCCGGCAAGTCGTCGCTCGCCTTCGACACGATCTACGCCGAGGGCCAGCGCCGCTACGTCGAGTCGCTCTCGGCCTATGCGCGCCAGTTCCTGGAGATGATGTCCAAGCCCGACGTCGACCAGATCGACGGGCTCTCGCCGGCGATCTCGATCGAGCAGAAGACCACCTCGAAGAACCCGCGCTCCACGGTGGGGACCGTCACCGAGATCTACGACTACATGCGCCTGCTCTGGGCCCGCGTCGGCATCCCGTACTCGCCGGCCACCGGCCTGCCGATCGAGAGCCAGACCGTGCAGCAGATGGTCGACCGCGTCCTGGCGCTGCCCGAGAAGAGCCGGCTCTACCTGCTCGCGCCCGTGGTCCGCGGCCGCAAGGGCGAGTACCGCAAGGAGATCGCCGAGTTCCAGAAGAAGGGCTTCCAGCGCCTGCGGATTGACGGCGAGTACTACCCGATCGACGACGTGCCGAAGCTCGACAAGAAGCTCAAGCACGACATCGACGTGGTGGTGGACCGGATCGTGGTGCGGGCCGACATCGCGAGCCGGCTCGCCGATTCCTTCGAGACGGCGCTCGAGCTCGCCGACGGCATCGCCGACATCGAGTTCGCCGACGTGCCGGAGGGCGAGACCCGGGAGAAGATTACCCTCTCGTCGCGCTTCGCCTGCCCGGTCTCGGGGTTCACCATCGCGGAGATCGAGCCCAGGCTGTTCTCGTTCAACAACCCGTTCGGCGCCTGCCCGACCTGCGGCGGCATCGGCCACGAGATGCGGATCGACGCCGAGCTGGTGATCTCCGACGAGGCCCTGAGCCTCAAGCGCGGCGCCATCGGCCCGTGGGCGAAGTCGACCTCGCCCTATTACGGGCAGACGCTCGACGCGCTCGCCCGGCATTACGGCTTCAAGACCGACTTGGCCTGGTCGCGGCTTCCCGAGGCGGCGCGCGCGATCATCCTCTACGGCTCCGGCAAGCAGTCGATCCGCTTCGACTACGACGACGGCATGCGCAAGTACGCCGTCAACAAGCCGTTCGAGGGCGTGATCCCCAACCTCGAGCGCCGCTACAAGGAGACCGAGAGCGACGCCGCGCGCGACGAGATCTCGCGCTTCATGAGCGAGACCCCGTGCGCCGCCTGCGGCGGCAAGCGGCTGAAGATCGAGGCGCTCGCCGTCAAGGTCGCGATGGAGGATATCGGCGCGGTCACCGCGCTCTCGGTCAGCGAGGCGCACCGCTGGTTCTCGGCGCTGCCGAAGAAGCTGACGCAGAAGCAGAACGAGATCGCGATGCGGATCCTGAAGGAGATCCGCGACCGGCTGTCGTTCCTGGTCGACGTCGGCCTCGAATACCTGACGCTGGCCCGCGGCTCGGGGACCTTGTCCGGCGGCGAGAGCCAGCGCATCCGCCTCGCCTCGCAGATCGGCTCGGGGCTCACCGGCGTGCTCTACGTCCTCGACGAGCCGTCGATCGGCCTGCACCAGCGCGACAACGAGCGCCTGCTCGGCACGCTGAAGCGCCTGCGCGACCTCGGAAACTCGGTGATCGTGGTCGAGCACGACGAGGACGCGATCCTCCAGGCCGACTACGTGGTCGACGTCGGGCCGGGCGCCGGCATCCACGGCGGCCGGATCATCGCGCAGGGCACGCCCGAGGAGGTGCTGGCCCATCCCGACTCGCTGACCGCCAAGTACCTGACCGGCGAGAAGTCGGTGCGGACCCCGGCCGCGCGGCGGAAGGGGCGCAAGGGCAAGCTCGGGGTGTTCGGCGCCCGCGGCAACAACCTCAAGAACGTCGACATCGAGATCCCGCTCGGCACCTTCACCTGCGTCACCGGCGTCTCGGGCGGCGGCAAGTCCACGCTGATCATCGACACGCTCTACAAGGCGGTGGCCAAGCGCCTGAACGGCGCGCTGGAGCATCCGGCGCCCTTCGACCGGCTCGAAGGGCTGGAGCACCTCGACAAGGTCATCGACATCGACCAGTCGCCGATCGGGCGGACCCCGCGCTCGAACCCGGCGACCTATACCGGCGCCTTCACCCCGATCCGCGACTGGTTCGCCGGCCTGCCCGAGGCCAAGGCCCGCGGCTACCAGCCGGGCCGGTTCTCGTTCAACGTCCGGGGCGGCCGCTGCGAGGCGTGCTCGGGCGACGGCGTCATCAAGATCGAGATGCACTTCCTGCCCGACGTCTACGTCACCTGCGACGTGTGCAAGGGCAAGCGCTACGACCGCGAGACGCTGGAGGTGAAGTACCGCGCCAAGTCCATCGCCGACGTGCTCGACATGACCGTCGAGGAGGCCGCCGACCTGTTCAAGGCGGTGCCGACGATCCGCGAGAAGATGGAGACGCTCAAGCGCGTCGGGCTCGACTACGTCAGCGTCGGGCAGCAGGCGACGACACTGTCGGGCGGCGAGGCGCAGCGGGTCAAGCTCTCGAAGGAGCTGTCGAAGCGCTCGACCGGCCGCACCCTCTACATCCTCGACGAGCCGACCACCGGCCTGCACTTCCACGACGTCGCCAAGCTGATGGAGGTGCTCCACGAGCTCGTCGACCAGGGCAACACGGTGGTGGTGATCGAGCACAACCTCGAGGTCATCAAGACCGCCGACTGGGTGATCGACATGGGCCCGGAGGGCGGCGACGGCGGCGGCGTGGTCGTCGCCCAGGGGACGCCCGAGCAGATCGCCGCGTCGACGGCGAGCCATACCGGGCGCTTCCTGCGCGACGTGCTCGCCCGCCGCCCCGCGGCGAAGCCGGCCGCTTCGCGGGCGGCGGTGGCGCGGCCGGCCGCGGAGTAGGCGCGCCGCGCCCTTCCGCCTCCCGGCGATGGGGACATCCGCTCGGCAAGATCTGCCGAGCGGTCGCGCCGCGTCGGCGTCCGATTCGGCCTGTCTCGCGGCCGATCCGCCCGTCCGGGCACGGCCCGACCGTCCGATCGGGACTTTCGGAGCCCGCCGGCGCGGGCCGGGACGTCCCCCCGGGATGGCGATCGGTCCCGCCGGGCTTGCCGAATCCTCCCGCTACGCTTCCCCCGACAAGACCCTGAAACGGATGCGCTATTCTGCCGAATCCGGCTTCTCCGAATGCAATTTCTGCGACCGTCGCTCGGCCGCCGCACCGCAGCAAGGTTGAGGCATTTGGGCAACGGTTCGGCTCTCGCTGTCCAGATACGAGGCATTCCACTGTCTTTCCCAAGCGCTCTGTAGAATAGTTATCAGCGTTGAGACACGGGCCGGCTTCGTAGGGGGCGCTTGGCACATCTCGCACGGGAGCCGCGCAGACGGCAGACCGGCAAGGTAGTGCAGAGGCGGCGGGACGAAGTTCGGAAATCCTTGGGAAGGAACGAGAAAATGATGAAGACCTGGCTTGCCGCAGGTGCGGTCGCCCTCACCGTCGGCATGAACACCAGCGTTCAGGCGACGCCGTCCACGCAGCCCGGCGAGCAGGTCGGCCTCGCCTACGGCCCGCTGCCGGAAGGCGTCTACGCGATCAACACGTTCAGCACCGGCCGCGGCGACGCGCGCAACAGCCCGGACGTCGGCGTCAACGTGCCGATCCTGGTCTGGTCGACCGGCTTCAAGGTCCTCGGCGCGAGCATCATGCCGGTGATCGCGGTCCCGTCGGTGTTCGTGGGCACGAACAACGCGGCCGGCGTCCCGAACCAGGACCAGAGCTACTTCTACAACCCCTTCATCGGCAACATCTTCGCCTGGGATCTCGGCAACAAGATCAGCACCGCCTACCTCGTCGGCGCCTACATCGGCGTCGGCGACCGCGGCTCGCTCTGCAACGGCACGCTGACCGCCGGCTGCACCCCGGTGCTGCCGCAGAACGCCTCCACCTCGATCCGCAACACCGGCGCGATCTCGTACACCGGCGACGGCTACAACCTGACCGCGGCCCTGACGCACATCTTCTACGTCGACGACGCGGCCCGCTTCGGCGGTCAGTTTGCGGCACTGGGCCCGATCGTGAACGCCGACGGCCTCTACCTCGACCTGACGGCGACCAAGACCTTCGGCAAGTTCGAGATCGGCGCCGTGGCCTACGGCTTCACCGACCTTCCGATCAACCGGAACCGCGGCGCAGCCTTTGCGGCCTATCAGCGTCAGGGCACGTTCGCGGCCGGTGGCCTCGTCGGTTACGACTTCGGCGCGTTCAAGGCTCAGGTGTTCGTGACGCGTACGGTCGCCGATCGCGGCGTCGGCGCCTTCGCCGACGAGACCCGCGGCTGGTTCCGCATCATCGCGCCGCTCTACACGGCGCAGGCCGCCGCCGCCGCGCCGGTGCCCCTGATGCGCAAGTACTGAGGCCGGGAGACGCGGCGGGTCCGGCAGGATCCGCCGCCGACCGAGGTCGAAGCAGAAACCGCCCGGTCCGCGAGGACCGGGCGGTTTTTCTACGTTTCGGACGACGCCGCGCCCGGTGCGCTACCGGAATCGATCCCGCCCGAAACCTTTCCGTGCGAGGCTCCGTAAGGCCGCCCGTAGCCCCGCGCACCGGGGCCCTACGAACGATCAGGATACCCCATGACGCAGCATCACGCCTCCCGCTTCGCCACCTTCGCCCTCGCGCTCGCCCTCGGCGCCGCGCCGGTCGCGGCCTTCGCCAAGAACCCGATGGTCGGCGGCGCGCCGATGTATGCCAACAAGACGATCGTCGAGAACGCGGTCAACTCCAAGGATCACACCACGCTCGTGGCCGCGGTGAAGGCCGCCGGCCTCGTCGACACCCTGTCGGGCCCGGGCCCGTTCACCGTGTTCGCCCCGACCAACGCCGCCTTCGCCCGCCTCCCGGCCGGCACGGTGGAGACGCTGGTGAAGCCCGAGAACAAGGCCACGCTCACCAAGATCCTGACCTACCACGTCGTCCCGGGCGTCTACACCGCCAAGGAGCTGATGGCCGAGGTCAAGAAGGGCGGCGGCGAGGCCCAGCTCAAGACCGTCGAGGGCGATCCCCTGGTGGTCACGTCCAAGGGCAAGAAGGTCTACGTGACCGATGCCAAGGGCAACACCGCCACCGTCACCATCGCCAACGTGATGCAGTCGAACGGCGTCATCCACGTCATCAACGGCGTGCTGCAGCCCTGATCGCGACCGCCGCGCTCCGGCCGAGGCGCCGGAGCGCTGCACGACGAGGAACACCCCGGGCCGCGCGGTCCGGGGTGTTCCTCGTTCCGGCCTCGGTCATCGGGGCCGGGTCACGCGGATGCCAGCCTCACTCGCGGATCAGCGTGCCGGAATAGACCACCGGCCCGGTCGGGGCGCCGTTCGGCGATCCGCCCGGCGGCTCCACCGTCACGGCGATGAGCCCGCTCGCCGCGGTCTCCGCCGGCAGGGCGATCCGGGTCGCCGAGGCGCCGACGAGGCCGATCGCCTTGGGGGACGCCCCGGAGCCGATGTACCAGAGCTCGAGGCTCTTGCCGGACGGGGTCTCGGCGCCCACCGGGCGCACCTCGGCGGTGCCCGTCGCCGTGTCGATCCGCAGCACGAGGGCGGGCAGCGCGCCGCCGCTCTGCACCACGGCGAGGTAGCGCGTGCCCGGCGCCGGCTCGTCCCGCCGGCCGCCGACCGCGACGAACAGCGCGAGCCCCGCCGCGAGCAGACCCGTCCCCGCCGCCACGAGGCGCCAGCGCCGCACCTGCCTGACGAGGCGGATCGCGCGGTCGTCGTTGGCGGCCGTCGGCGCGGGGGCAGGGGGCGCGGAAGCCAGGGGCGCGGGGGCCGGGATCGCGTCCGCCCCCGTCAGCGCGCCGGCGATCCTGGGCCAGACATGGTCGGGCGGCATCTCGGCCGGAACGGCGAGGGCCAGCGGCCCGAGCCGCCGCTCCCACGCCGCCACCGCGGGCGCGGTGGCGGGATCGACGACGCGCTCCAGCTCGAACGCCGCGCGCTCGTCGGGCGAGAGCGAGCCGAGGACGTACTCGGCGGCGCGCAGGTCGCGCTCGGTCTCGGGCCCGGCGCTCACGCCTGCTCCTCCAGGCAGCCCTTGAGGGCGCCGAGCGAGCGGTGCAGCCAGGTCTTGATGGTGTTGACGGGCCGGTCGTAGTGCTGGGCCAGCTCCTCGCGCGACCAGCCCTCGCAATAGGCGAGCACGACGCAGGCGCGCTGCGCCTCGTCGAGGCGCGCGAGGCAGGCCGCAAGCGCGCCGCGTCCGACGATCGCCGCCTCGGTGTCGTACGGGTCGATGAGACGTTCCACCCAGTCCTCGCCGTCCTCGCGCACCGGTCCCTGGACCTCGCCCTTGCGGCGGATCCCGTCGATGGCCCGGTTGCGCGCGATGGCGCAGAGCCAGGTCATCGGCCGCCCGGATTCCGGAGCGTAGGAGCCTGCCGCCTGCCAGACGCGGAGATAGACGTCCTGAAGCACATCCTCGGCCACGCTCCGATCCCGCTGGATACGCAGGATCACCCCGTAAAGTTTCGGTGATGTCAGGTCGTAGAGCGAGCGCAGGGCGCCCTTGTCGCCACCGGCGATCGCGCGCAGGATCCGCTGCAGGGTCGCGTCGTCGCCCAAGGATCGGTCGCCCAAGGATCGTCCCCCGTCCCATCGGCAGGTCCTCGCGCCGGACAGGCGAACGATCGGGACCGTTGCGGCAAGGGTTAGCGCATTCTGCGGTGATGAGAAGACGCGGCGCCCCGATTGCCACGGTTCTCCCTAGGGATGCATCGCGGGGGCGATGCGGGGCGACGATGGCTCGGGCCGACCTTTCCCGCGGACGTTGCGGCTCGCCGGCACGGCCTCGCGCCGCGCCGCCCTCTCGGGCCGCGCCGCCGCGTCGCCCTGCCGGGGTGTCGCGACCGGTCGGCGCGTCCTATCTCCCGGATGGGGGCACGCGGCTCGCGCCCCTCGGACCACCGACCCTCCGGCACCTTACCGGAGCGCAGACATCTCGAAGGACCGACGCGGCATGGCCTCGCAGGGTGATTGGAAGATCCCGGCTTCGACGCAGCCGAAGCCCGGCGATTACGGCTACGACCTCGACCGCGCCCTCACGGCGATGGTCCAGCTCTCCGCCCGCGTGCCGGCCGAGGCCTTCACCGCCGAGACGCTCGGCACCGAGCGGGCGGGCAACGGCGTGGTCATCGGCGAGGACGGCCTCGTGCTCACCATCGGATACCTCGTCACCGAGGCGGAGAGCGTGTGGCTCACTACCAACGACGGCCGCTCCGTGCCCGGCCACGTCATGGGGTTCGATGCCGCCACCGGCTTCGGCCTCGTCCAGGCGCTCGGGCCGCTGGGCGTGCCGGCGCTCAAGCTCGGCACCTCCGGCAGCCTGAAGATCGGCGACCGGGCGGTGGTGGCCGGCGCCGGCGGGCGCCAGCGCTGCGTCGCCGCGCAGATCGTCGCCCGGCAGGAATTCGCCGGCTACTGGGAATACGTCCTGGACGAGGCGCTGTTCACCGCGCCCTCGCATCCGAACTGGGGCGGGACCGCGCTGATCGGCCCGGAGGGCGACCTCCTCGGGATCGGCTCGCTCCAGCTCCAGCAGGGCGGCACGTCGGGCCCGCGGGCGATCAACATGGTGGTGCCGATCGACCTGCTGCCGCCGATCCTGGACGACCTGACCTCGCGCGGGCGCGCCAACCGTCCGGCCCGCCCCTGGCTCGGCCTCTACGCCACCGAGAGCGAGGACGGCGTCGTGGTGATGGGGCTCGCCGACAACGGCCCGGCCGAGGCGGCGGACCTGCGCGCGGGCGACGTGATCGAGGCGGTGGCGGGCGAGCCGGTGGCGGATCTTGCCGACTTCTTCCGCAGCGTCTGGGCGCTGGGCGAAGCGGGCGTGCGGGTGCCGCTGACGATCCGCCGCGACGGCCGCGCCCTGAAGCCGACCCTGGTCTCGGGCGACCGCGAGCGCTTCCTCATGAGCCCGCCCCTGCACTGACCGTCCCTGTACCGCCCCTCTGCACTGACCGCCCCGCCCGGGCCGAAGCCTGGCTGTACGCAGCACAACACGGCCGTCAGTGGAAATTCATCCGGTACGCCGTAGTTTTCTCGCTGCCCGGCCATTCCCTCCCTGGCCGGACATCGAAGGAGATCGTGTCATGACGCACGTGAAGACTTTTGGTGGGGCCGGCCTGGCGACGGCAGCCGGCCTGGCGGGAGCCCTGCTCCTCGCACCCGCCGCCCAGGCCATGCCGCTGGCGCCGCTGCCCGGCGGCGCCCTGATCGAGACCGTCGCCGGCGGCTGCGGCCCCGGCTTCCATCCCAATCCGTGGGGCGTGTGCCGGCCGAACTGGGGCCCGCGCCCGTACTGGCGGCGGCCGGTCTACGGCCCCTACGCCTACGGCCCGCCGCGCCCGTTCTACGGCCGCCCGGCCTATTACGGGCCGCGCCCGTTCTACTGAGACCGGGCCCGGCCGTCGGGCCGGGCCCCGCGCATGGACAGCGCCGCATCGCGCCTTTCGGCCGATGCGGCGTTGTCGTATTCACGATGCCGCACGCGGATCCACAGTGTTCGGCGATCGGATCGATGCGCGACCGTGCCGGCGCGCAGACGACGCAAGGTCATCGCTTGCACGTTGCCCAAGCCGATCGGACGCCGTTGGCCTCCTGAACTGCGAACGCGATCCGGCGCGCGCAAAGGCCTCGAAAACAGGCTTTCCAAAACCTTGCCAAATCGTTGTGCGCCGCATGCCGGGCTCGCATGGCTGGCTAACGAATGTCGGCCTGCCGCTGCGGCGCAGCAAGCTTATATGTGCATTGCACCAACAAGAGGCAGGCGGTGCCCAAGCGGTCGTCACCGCCTGCCTGAACAAAGGTCAATGTCATGTCCGCCGCCCGTAGCGTCCTCAACCGTTTCCGCGCCTATCTCCGTTACCGTGAGACCATCACCGAGCTGTCGCGCCTGTCCGACCGCGACCTCGCCGACCTCGGCATCAACCGCTTCGAGATCCAGGACATCGCCCGCGGCTGAACCGCCATCGCCCGCGGCCGAACCGCCATCGCCCGCGGCTGAAGCTCCCGGACGTGCGCCGGCCCGTTGCCTCGGGCCGGCTCGTTCCGGTATCTGCAGGGGCATGTCCCAAGCAAGCGCGCCCATCCACATCGTCGGCGGCGGCCTCGCAGGCTCGGAAGCCGCCTGGCAGATCGCCGAAGCCGGCCACCACGCGGTGCTGCACGAGATGCGGCCGGTGCGCGGCACCGAGGCCCATCACGGCGAGGGCCTCGCCGAGCTCGTCTGCTCCAACTCCTTCCGCTCCGACGACCCGAACGGCAACGCCGTCGGCCTCCTGCACCAGGAGATGCGGACGCTCGGATCGCTGATCCTGCGGGCGGCCGACCGGCATCAGGTCCCGGCCGGCGGCGCGCTCGCGGTCGACCGCGAGGGGTTCTCCGCCGCCGTCACCGCCGCGCTCGAAGCGCATCCCAACGTCACCATCGTGCGGGAAGAGGTCGCCGGGCTGCCGCCGGAGAGCTGGGGGCCGTGCATCGTCGCCACCGGGCCGCTCACCGCCCCCGCCCTCGCCGAGGCGATCCGCACCATCACCGGTGCCGACGCGCTCGCCTTCTTCGACGCCATCGCCCCGATCGTCCACCGCGACTCGATCGACATGAGCAAGGCTTGGTTCCAGTCGCGCTACGACAAGGTCGGGCCCGGCGGCACGGGGGCCGACTACATCAACTGCCCGATGGACCGAACGCAGTACGACGCCTTCATCGCGGCGCTGGTCGGCGGCGAGAAGATCGGCTTCAAGGAGTGGGAGGCCTCGACGCCGTACTTCGACGGCTGCCTGCCGATCGAGGTAATGGCCGAGCGCGGCCCCGAGACCCTGCGCCACGGCCCGATGAAGCCCGTCGGCCTCACCAACCCGCACGATCCCCAGGTGAAGGCCTGCGCGATCGTGCAGCTGCGCCAGGACAACGCGCTCGGCACGCTCTACAACATGGTCGGCTTCCAGACGAAGCTGACCTATTCCGAGCAGGTCCGCGTCTTCCGCACCATCCCCGGCCTCGAGAACGCGGAGTTCGCCCGCCTCGGCGGCCTCCACCGCAACACCTACCTCGACAGCCCGCGCCTGCTCGACGCGACCCTGCGCCTGAAGGTGCGCCCGTCGCTGCGCTTCGCCGGCCAGATCACCGGCTGCGAAGGCTATGTCGAGAGCGCGGCGATCGGCCTGATGGCCGGGCGCTTCGCGGTGGCGGAGAGCCGGGGCGGGGCGCTCGAGCCCCTGCCGCAGACGACCGCGCTCGGCGCGCTGATCGCCCACATCACCGGCGGCCACATCCTCGACGACGTGCCCGAGGAGACGGCCAAGGAGCCGGGCAAGCCGCGCTCGTTCCAGCCGATGAACGTCAATTTCGGCCTGTTCCCGCCGCTCGCCGCGATGCCGCGCAACGAGACCGGCAAGCGCCTGCGCGGGCCGGAGAAGGCGATGCTCAAGCGCCAGGCCCTGACCGACCGGGCGCGCGCCGACCTGTCGGCCTGGATCGCCGGCACGACGCCCCAGGCCGCGGCGGCCGAGTAGCGCCCCCACGTTCAAGCGCGCGAAAAAGTCCCCCGATCGGCGACATCGCGACTTGAGCCCGCGCCCGTCCCGGCGAACAGTGGCGCGGACGGCGCAGGCCGGATCGCGGGACGAGGCGCAGCCGTGGCGGGACCTTACGAAAAATCCTCCGGGTCGACGGTCGGGGCGGTGCTCCGCGTCACCAGCGGCAACTTCCTGGAGATGTTCGACTTCTTCCTGTTCGGCTTCTACGCGACCCACATCGCGAAGGCGTTCTTCCCGGCCGGCGACGAGTTCGCCTCCCTGATGCTGACCTTCATGACGTTCGGTGCCGGCTTCCTGATGCGGCCGCTCGGCGCCGTGCTGCTCGGCGCCTACGTCGACCGGGTCGGGCGCCGCAAGGGGCTGATCACCACGCTGGCGATCATGGCCGCCGGCACGGTGCTGATCGCCTTCGTGCCGGCCTACGCCACCATCGGCCTGCTCGCCCCGGCCCTCGTCCTGATCGGCCGGCTGCTCCAAGGCTTCTCGGCGGGCGTCGAGCTCGGCGGCGTCTCGGTCTACCTGTCGGAGATGGCGACGCCCGGCCGCAAGGGCTTCTACGTGTCCTGGCAATCGGGGAGCCAGCAGGTGGCGATCATGGCCGCCGCCGCGATCGGCTACGGGCTGAGCCACGCGCTGGTGCCGGAGCAGATGTCGGAATGGGGCTGGCGGGTGCCGTTCCTCATCGGCTGCGCGCTGGTGCCGTTCCTGTTCTACATCCGCAACTCGCTGGAGGAGACCAAGGCCTTCGCCGAGCGCAAGCACCGGCCGGAGGCGGCCGAGATCTTCCGGACGCTCGCGACGAACTGGCGGATCGTGCTGCTCGGCATGCTGATGGTCGCGATGACCACGATCGCGTTCTACACGATCACTGTCTACACGCCGACCTTCGGCAAGAGCGTCCTCAAGCTCACCGACACCGACAGCCTGCTCGTGACCTTCTGCGTCGCGGTCTCGAACCTGTTCTGGCTCCCGGTGATGGGGGCGCTGTCCGACCGGATCGGCCGCAAGCCGCTCCTGATCGCGTTCTCGGCGCTGACCCTGCTCACCGCCTACCCGGCGCTGACCTGGCTCGTGGGTCACATCAGCTTCGGGGCGATGCTCGCCGTGCTGCTGTGGTTCTCGTTCCTCTACGGCAGCTACAACGGCGCGATGGTGGTGGCGCTGACCGAGGTCGTTCCGGTCGAGGTCCGGACCGCCGGCTTCTCGCTCGCCTACTCGCTGGCGACCGCCCTGTTCGGCGGCATGACGCCGCTCGTCGCCACGTGGCTGATCGCGGCGACCGGCGACAAGGCCGCGCCCGGCCTGTGGATGTCGCTCGGCGGCGCCCTGGGACTGGTCGCGACGCTGGTGATCTATCGCGGGCGCGGGGCGATGCCGGCCGGGATGCCCGCCGCGGCCCGGTGAGCCGCGCGGCGATCCGCCGGTCGGAAGCTATTGCGGGGATGCCGTCCGGTACAGGACGGGCGTGGCCGGATGGCGCGGCGCGAGCCGGATCCAGGGAACCCGGTCCGGCTCGAAGCGGACGCGGGCCGCCCGGCGTCAGAGCGGCGGGGCATGATCGCCGACCAGGAGGATCTCCGTACCCGGATTGCGGATCGCGAGACGCGAGACCGCCGCGAACAGGTCCTCCCAGATCTCGGCCATCGCGCAGACCTCCGGATCGCCGAAGGGCCCACCGGTCTTGCAGTCGTGGCGCGGCGTCGCCTCCCCGGGCCTGACCGGGACATGGGAATTGAGCGTGACCCAGTACACGAACAGCGGCTGCGTCGCCTTCGACAGCCGGTCGTCGATGGTTTCGGCGATGTCGACGTCGCAGGGGCCGACGAACGCGCCGCCGCAGTGCCGCGTGTAGGCCGTGGTCGCGGTGTCCTGGAACACGCTTCGGACGAAGCCCGCCTTCGGGTACCAGGACGACCGATCGTAGAAGGCGCTCGTGAACCCGTGGACCGAGACGGTGCGGTAGCCTCGCGCGGCGAGCTGGGCCGGAAGGCAGGTCGGTCCGTGCCCGTCGAGGAGAACGGTGTAGGCCGAGCGCGAATGGCAGAGCTCGCGCATCTCCCCGTACGAGGTCGCCCCGAAGAAGCTCGTCGTGCCGGTCGTGATGCTGAAGGCCTCCCTCAAGGCCGCGTCGTCGAAGGCGGAGAACAGCACCTCCCTCTGGCGCGGGTCGCGCAGGACGCCCAGGCTCTCGACGAGCACGAGAAGGACGTTCGGCTTCCGCGGCGACGGCTCCGTCAGGGCGGCGAAGCCCGACGCCTGGACCGCGGATTGGAAGGGCTGACCGATGGCGGCGGCCGGGCCGAGAGAAAGGCTGGCCGAGCTGTTGATCGCGATGTCGGCGAACAGGAATCCCGACACCGCCAGGGCGAGGACGATCCTGTTGCCTCGGACCATGGGTGCCCTGTAGCGCACGAGGAACCACAGGCCGGCCGCGACGAATGCCGTCAGGGCCGCCGTGAGCCCCGCATAGAGCGGCGAGCTCAGCAACCGGACATGCGTCAGGGCATCGAGGTTGTGATGGATGGATCCGATGTCGAGGAAAAAGATCTCGGTGACGATCATCAGCAGGTCGAAGGCCACGACCGTGAGGTAGAGCGGCACCACGGCAAGGGGCGGCAGCCGGATGCCGACCAGGATCACGACGACGTAGGCCGCGATCGGAGCGGATCGTGCCGGAATGCCGATCCAGAGGCTTGCCAGGATGGCCAGCGCGTTCGGCAGGAGCAGGGCGCCGACGACGAGAAGCAGGGTCGGCCCGGCCTGCGCGATGCGGCGGCGGACCGCCCAGCCGCCGACGCGTTCGCGCACGGTTTCGCGCGCGTCGACGAAGCCGTTTTCCGCGCTGTCCATGCCCGCGCCCCACCTCAAGTCCGTGGAGCATGTTCCTATGAATCGGTTATCACGGTCCTAATTGGCACGTGAGACCGGTAAATTTGCCCAAATGATCGAAATCGTTCCCGCCTTGCCGAGGTCTGGCGGGCGTCGGGACGCGCGAGCCCTCCTCAGATCGCCCGCCGCGCCATCAGCCGCCGGCCCGGGCGGTGCCCCTCCTCGCCGGTGTCGCGGAACCCGAGCTTGGTCAGGAGCCCCCAGGAGGCGACGTTGCCGGGACGGCACTCGGCAACGATCGTGCGGGCCGGAAAGCGCAGCGACAGCGATCCCAGGATGCCCGACACCGCTTCCGTGGCGAGGCCGCGCCCCCGGGCGGCGCCGCCGACCCAGTAGCCGATCTCGACCGCCTCGGTTCCGCGCAGGTGCGTCCCGACCACCCCGACCAGGGTTCGGCCCTCGCGCGTCCGGGCGCCGAAGAACCGATCCTCGCGGCGGCGTCCCGAGGCGATGAGCCTGCGGGCATCCTCGAGCGTGAAGGGCGCGGGCAGGAAATCGACGGCGCCGGTGATCGCCGGGTCGTCGGTGAGGCTCCGCAGCGCCTCCGCATCGCCCGGAATCAGCACGTCGATCGACAGTCGCGCGGTCTCCAGACCGGGCAGGTCGCACAAGCTGTCGCTTCGGGCGCGGCGGAAGAACATCTCGGAGGATGTGGGATCGGACGACGGATACCGTAAGAGACGCTTTGGCGGGGCGGTCTCATCCCGCGCCGACCCGGGCGCGGCCTACTCCACGGCCTGGAAGCCCGACAGCGGTGCCTCGACGCGGCAGACGACCCCGTTGGGCTCGTAGGCGAGGCCGACCGCGCCCCCGACCGCGCCCGCGAGCCCGCGCTCGATCAGCCGCGACCCGAAGCCCTTCCGCGTCGGCGGCGCGACCTTGGGACCGCCGCGCTCGGTCCACAGCATCCGCACCATGGCGTCGGCATCGAGCGACCACGTCACGGCCACGCGGCCGCCGGGCACCGAGAGCGCGCCGTACTTGGCCGCGTTGGTGGCGAGCTCGTGCATCATCAGCGCCAGCGACAGCGCCGCCTTCGGGCCGACCTCGATCTCCGGCCCGTCGAGGGCGAGGCGCCCGGCCTGGCCGTCGTCGTGGATCGCCAGCGCCCCGGCGATCACCGCGGCGATGCCGGCGCTCTCGCGCGCGCCCGTCAGGAGGATGTCGTGCGCCTTGCCCAGGGCGATCAGCCGGGCGGCGAGCGCCTCCTTGGCGCTCTCGAAATCGGGGGCGTTGCGCAGGGTCTGCGACGCGATGGCCTGGACCATCGCGAGGGTGTTCTTGAGGCGGTGGCTGAGCTCGCGGTTACGGAGCGCCTGCTGGTCCTCGGCCTGGATGCGCCCGAGCGTGCCCCAGAGCCGCTCGGCGACCTCGCGCACGAAGGCGATCTCGCCGGCGGCCCAGGCGCGCGGCGCGCGGTCGTGGACGAACAGTACCCCGGCGAGCCGGCCGAGCCGCGTCAGCGGGACATTGATCGCGGCCCGTGCGCCCATGCCGGCATAGGCCGCGGCATCGCCGGCCAGCGCCGGATCGGCGATATCGGGGATCGCCTGCGGCAGGCCCGAGGCCAGGCGCGCCAGGGTCTCGGGGAAGGCGGTGAGCGGGCAGGGCGGCGGCGGGCCGGCCGGGTCGGCGTCCGCCGCGGTCCAGGCGGCCTCGACCTGGAACACGCCGCCCGCGACATCGACGGCGCCGTAGCCCGCCCGCGTCGCCGGAAGCGTCGCGCCGAGGATCGCGGCGGCGGCACCGATCGCCTCGGTCCGGCCCGAGGCGTCGCGCAGCGCGTCGCCCAGCGCGATGAGCGCACGGTGGCGCGCCTCGGTGGTGCGCTCCAGCGTGATGTCCTCGATCATCGCGGTGGTCTGGAGCCGGTCGCCCAGCGCCTGCGACACGAGGTTGACCCGGGCCCAGATGATGCGGCCGTCGGCACGGCGGTAGCGCTTCTCCAGGGTCTCGCGCAGGACCTCGCCGGCGGCGAGGCGCCGGTGCAGGGTGTCGCGCTCGGCCGCATCCTCCTGCGGGGTCCACAGCGTCACCGACCGGCCGACGATGGCGGCGGCCGGCGCGCCCCAGATGGCGCAGAGCTTGGCGTTGACGCTCAGCACCTCCAGGCTGTGCGGATCGAGCTGGACGATGCCGACGTTGGCGCCCTCGAAGATCGCGCGGACATCGGCCTCGGCGCGGTTGCGCTCGCTCAGGTCGAGCATCGCGCCGACCATGCGCACCGGCGTGCCGTCCGCGTCGCGGATCACGTAGCCGCGGTCGAGCACGTCGGCGTGGCGTCCGTCGGCGCGCAGGAAGCGGTATTCGAGGCTCCAGGCGTCGCTCCCGCCCCGGATCGCGGTGCCGAGCGCCGCCTCGACCCGGTCGCGGTCGGCCGGGTGGACCTGCGCCAGCCACCATGCCCCGGTGGCGGCCTCGCCGTCCGGGGCCCAGCCGTAGGCGGTCTGGAGCGCCTCGTTCCACGTGACCGTGTCGGCGACGAGGTCCCAGTCGCGGATCGCGTCGCTGGTCGCCCGCGCGATCAGGCGGTAGCGCTCGCGGACGGCCTCCGAGGCGAGGTCTGCGACCTTGCGCGCGGTGACGTCCCGGACGCTCCCGACGATCCGGTTGGCCCGGCCGCCGGCGAGCACCGGACGGCCGCAGATCGCGACCCAGCAGGGCGCATCGTCGGGCCGCGCCAGCCGGTAGTCGCCGCCGAACCGCCCGTCGCCCTCCGGGTCGAGGGCGGTGCGCAGGTCGGCGGCGGCGCGCATCCGGTCGTCCGGGTGGATCGCCCGCAGGAAGGTCCGCGCCAGGTTCGCCGGCTGCGCCGCGTCGAGCCCGAGCAGCCGGCGGGCGTGGGCATCGCAATCGAGGCGGTCGGCGAGCGGGTCGTAGTCCCAGATCCCGATCTCGGTCGCCTCGATCGCCAGCCGCATCAGCAGCGCGCTCTCGCCGAGGCGGACGGTGGTGGCGGCGCGCGCCGCGAGGGCTTGGCGCTGCCGGGCGAGGCGCGCCTCCCGACGGTCGAGGGCGGCGCGGCTCTCTAGCAGGCCGACCGTGCGGCGCCCGAGCGCCCGGAAGGCCGCCTCCTGGCCGGGCGCGAGGCCGGCGCGCGGCAGGGTGTCGAGGACGCAGAGCGTCCCGAGCGGGACGCCGTCGCGCGAGACGAGGCGGAGCGCCGCGAGGAAGCCGAACGGGAGCGCGCCTCCACCGGGCCCCGCGCCCCGGTCGGCGAGGACGCGGAGGTCGGGCAGGACGCAGAGGTCGTCTCGGAAGATGTCGCCGTGGGGGAGGACTTGTCCCTGGCGGACGCCTCCGCCCCGATCGAGCCCCCCTCGCGAGAGCAGCCGTGCCAGCGCCCGCCCGTCGGGCGCGGCGATCCCGAGGCGTGCCGCCACCGCCAAGCCGTCGCCGTCAACGAGGCCGAGGAAGGAGGCCGGCGCACCGAGGAGCGCACGCGCGAGCAGCACGGTGTCGTCGAAGCCGGTCTTGGCCGGATGCGCTCCGGAATCTACGCGGGGCGCGGCCCGCACCGGTCGGTCGGGAAGGGTGGACGGGGCGCTCACCGCGGCGTCCGCGGCGATCCGCACGCCGCGGCGGCCTCGGGCCGTGGGATGGGGAAGCGGGGTTCAGCGCGCCGCATCCCGCCTCCTTCCGCCCTCGTCGCGGTCGGTCGCCGCCGCGCGCTCCGACGCGCCGCCGACGGCGTGGATGCTGCCGAGCACGGTATCGTAGTGGCGGCGGACGACGCCGTGGCACTCGCAGGCGGCGTCCACCATCGCGGTGCGGTCGAGGATCGTGATGCGGCCGCGCCCGACGCGCAGCAGGCCCTGCGCCTGCAGCGTGCTGAGGATGCGGGTGAGATAGGTGCGCTGGACCCCGAGCATCGCGGCGAGCTGCTCGTGGGTCACGGGCAGCACGTCGCCGTCGATCCGGTCCTGGAGGGTCAGCAGCCAGCGCAGGCAGCGCGCCTCGATCGGGTGCAGGGCGTTGCAGGCCACCGATTGCAGCACCTGCGCCAGCAGGCAGTCGGCGTAGCGGGTGAACAGGGCGCGCAGGCTCGCCGAGCGGCGCTTGGCCTCCTGCAGGCGCGCCGCATCCAGGCGCAGGGCCGGTCCGCCGACCTGCACGACCGCGCTGGTGGAGGCGGGAACCCGGCCGTCGCTGACCGCGCCGCCGACGGCGCCCTCGCAGCCGATCGTGGCGGTCTCGGCGCTGCGGCCGTCCTGCATCGCGATCAGCAGGGTCACGACCGTCTGCCGGCAGGGAAACGTGATCGCGCCGACCTCGGCGCCGGCGGCGAAGAGCACGTCGCCCTTCTCGTAGGCGGCCGGCTCGAGATGCGGCGCCAGCAGGGCGCGGTCGGCGCCGCGCAGGCTCTCGAGCAGGCGATTGCCGTCGAACGGGGAGGAAGACGCGACCGACATGCGATTCGACGGTGGAGGGCGGATCGTCACAACCTACAGGAGCGACCCGGCCGCAGTCCGTCCATTAGTGGACAGAAGACGCGCAAATTCGATGATTTTTCGACATTTGCGCGCGGCTGCGCCGGCGCGATCGCGCGTCGGCGGGAAGCGCTTTCAGAGGGATGCCGGCCGGCTTTCTACTTGCCGGTGCAGAGGCCCTGCTCGGAGAGGCGGCGGTGCTCGCGTGGGTCGCAATCGGTCGAGAGGAACGAGGCCCACTCGGCCGGCGTACCGTAGAAGGCGTTGCGGTCGACGTCGCCGCGCACCCCCGGCACACGGCCGGTCGAGGTGAACTGCCACAGCATCCACTTGCGGTTGGCGAAGCGCTGCTCGGGCTCGGCTGCGGTCGAGCGCAGCCAATGCGGGTAATCCGGCAGCTCGCCCTCGAGCACGTCCTTGTGGAAGGTGATGTCGGTGTAGATGATCGGCCGCTTGCCGGTGTACCGCTCCATCTCCTCGAGCATGTAGGTCGTCATCGCCAGGGCCTGCGCCTTCGGCAGCTTCTTCGGGCAGGTCTGCGAATGGCCGTTCCACTCCACGTCCAGCACCGGGGGCAGGGCGGTCGGGTCGTTGGGGACGTTCTTCTTGAACCAGTCCATCTGCTCCTTGGCCGAGCGGCACCAGAACACGAAGTGGTAGGCGCCGCGCGGCACGCCCGCCTGGCCGGCGGCGTCCCAGTTGGCGCGGAAGCGGTCGTCGACGTGGTCGCCGCCCTCCGTCGCCTTGATGAAGGCGAACTGGGTGCCGGCGGCGCGCACCGAGGCCCAGTCGACCGGCCCCTGCCACTTCGAGATGTCGATGCCCTGGATCGGATGGCTCTTGGCCCGCGCGACGCCCGGATGGGGCTTCGCGTCGCCGTTCGTCGGGTAGAAGTCGTTGTTGGAGGCGCAAGCCGCGAGGCTCGCCAGAAGCGTCGCCGCCAGGATGCGCTTGGCGACCGCGCGCAGGCCGGCCGAGGTCGAGGCGAGATCCACAGGACGAGCATTCCTCAGCGACATCGATGCCCGGCCCGCCATCTGGTGAAGCGCCACAACAGAGCTATTCGATGGCCCCGGGGCGGTTAACAGACTTTTGCCGTCAATGCGGCGGAATTCCGGAACCCGTGTCGGACGAGACACATGACCGCGTGGAGCGCGTCCGCGCCGGCCCGCGCGCCGCGGGTTAAGTCACGCTGCCGCCTCGCTTCTTCGGAGGGCTCGGGTTGGGTAAGGTTCTGTTCACCATAGGTTACGAAGGGCTCGATCCGGAGCGCCTGACCGCCGCCCTCCGCGAGGCCGGATGCGGCCTGCTCGCGGACGTGCGGGCGGTCGCCAACTCGCGCAAGCGCGGGTTCTCGAAGGGGGCGCTCAAGGCCGGGATCGAGGAGGCGGGCCTCGCCTACGCCCACCTGCGCAGCCTCGGCACGCCGAAGGCCGGGCGCGAGGCGGCCCGCGGCCACGACGCGGCGCTGATGCGCAGGATCTACTGCGAGGCCGTGCTCGACACCGCCGACGGCGGCCTCGCCCTCGATGCGCTCGCCGGGATGGCCGAGGCCGCGCCGACCTGCCTGCTCTGCTTCGAGCGCGACCCCGAGCGCTGCCACCGGCGCGTGCTCGCCGAGCGCCTGGAAGCCCGCGGCTTCACCACCGTCGACCTGTTCGGGTGAGATCCGCCTTCGGAGGCGACGAGGCTCGGCCGCAGGCGCGAACGTGGGCCGCCGCTGCGGCGGATGCCTCCGACCCGGGTCGAAGGCGCCGAGCGTCACGCGTCGGGCCGGCCTTCGCAGAAGCGCCGGAACGCCTCCAGGGTCTCGCCGCTGACATGGTGCTCGATGCCCTCGGCGTCGCGCCGCGCCGTCTCGGGGCTGACCCCGAGGGCGCACAGGAAGCGCTCGACGATGCGGTGGCGCTCGCGCGCCTGGCTCGCGAGCGCCCGTCCGGCCTCGGTGAGGAACACGCCGCGATAGGGGCGCTGCTGCACGAGGCCGTCCTCGGCCAGCCGCTTCAGCATCTTGGCGACGGTCGGCTGCGCCACGCCGAGGCGGGCGGCGATGTCGACCTGGCGCGCCTCGCCGCCGTCGCCGATCAGGTCGGCGATCAGCTCGACGTAGTCCTCGACGAGCTCGGAGCGCCGGGCCTCGCGGGCCTGCCGGAAGCTCTCGACATGGACCTCCGGGTCGATGAGCGCGGGCTCGGATCGTGGCGGATCCTGCATGGTGCCGGCTCTCTCCCCCCTTGGGCAGGTCGCGCGGAAACGCTTTGCGGTTTCGCGCCCGAAGCCTGCGATCACACCCATAGGCCGGGCGGCTGCGGCGCAGGCAGCCTGTTTAGCAAAAGCGGCGCGGAAGGGGAGCCCCGGGCGCGCGCAAGATTCGATCTTGACCTTGAGCCCGAGCACATCTTTATAGCTCATGCTATAAAGGGCGCGGCACGGGGCCGGGCAGGATCGCGGCGACGTTCATGGACCAACCCATCGCGGACACGCCGGCCGGCGGCCGGACCGCACCGCAGCGCGACAGCCTAAGCCTGCGCACGGAGCGGCGCATCCGCGACGTGCTCGACGGGCGGGCCGTCGGGCGCGGCCGCTTCCTGCTGTTCACCGGGCCGGCCGTAATGGCGTCGATCGCCTACATGGACCCCGGCAACTTCGCGACGAACATCCAGGCCGGCGCCAAGTACGGCTACGGCCTGCTCTGGGTGGTGCTCGCCGCCAACCTCGTGGCGATGCTGTTCCAGGCGCTCTCGGCCAAGCTCGGCATCGTCACCGGCCGCAACCTCGCCGAGCTCTGCCGCGACGAGTTCCCAAGGCCCGTGCGGCTCGCGATGTGGGCGGTGAGCGAGCTCGCCGCGATGGCCACCGACCTCGCGGAATTCCTCGGCGGCGCGATCGGCCTGGCCCTGCTCACCGGGATGCCGCTGTTCGCCGGCATGGTGGTCACGGCCGTCGTCACCTACGCGATCCTGCTGCTCGAGCGCGGCGGATTCCGCTGGATGGAGATCGTCATCGGCGCGATGGTGGCGACCATCGGCCTCTGCTACGCGATCGAGCTGTTCATCGCGCCGATCGCCTGGGCCGACGCGGCCAGGGGGCTGACGACGCCGCGGATCCCGGACGCCGAGGCGCTGACCATCGCGGTCGGCATCATCGGCGCGACGGTGATGCCGCACGCGCTGTTCCTGCATTCGGGGCTGACGCAGGGACGCGGCGGGGTCCGCAACGACGCCGACCGGCGCCTGCTCCTGCGCTACTCGAACCGCGAGGTGGTGGTGGCGCTGGCGCTCGCCGGCCTGGTCAACATCGCCATGGTGATCATGGCGGCGGCCGCCTTCCACCTCGGCCACAGCGAGGTCGCCGAGATCGACCAGGCCTACAGGACGCTGACGCCGCTGCTCGGCCCGGCGGCCGCGGGCGCGTTCCTGGTCTCGCTGATCGCGTCCGGCGTCTCGTCCTCGGTGGTCGGCACGATGGCCGGGCAGATGGTGATGCAGGGCTTCCTGGGCTGGCGCGTGCCGCTGATCGTGCGGCGGCTGGCGACGATGGTGCCGGCCTTCGTGGTGATCGGGATCGGCGTCGACCCGACCCGCGCGCTGGTGCTCTCGCAGGTGGTGCTGTCGCTGGCGCTGCCGGTGCCGATGATCGCGCTGGTGCTGTTCACCCGCCGCCCGGACCTGATGGGCGCCTTCGCCAACCGGCGGGCGACGCGGGTCGCGGCGGTGGCGGGCGCGGCCCTCGTGCTGTGCCTCAACGCGGTCCTGCTGGCGCAGGCGTTCGGCGTGCCGGTCCCGGGGCTGGCGGCCGGCTGAGGCCTCCGGCCCGCGCGCACCCCGGTTACACACGGCCCGATCCGGCACGACGGACGGCTGACAGGCGGCCGCCTTTCGCGCTCAATGGCGTCCGGACGCGAAGGCCGAGCGGCGATGAACGCTGCCGGCGGCGTCCCTCGGGAGAGACGCCATGATCCGCCACCTCGTCACCGCGGCCGCCTGCCTCGTCGGCGCGCACGCGGCGCTCGCACAGGAGAAGACCGCCCCGACGGACCTCGCGCCCGTCAAGATCGGCGTGCTCAACGACCGCTCGGGGGTCTATTCCGACTCCACCGGCGAGGGCGCGGTGATCGCCGCGCGCCTGGCGCTCGAGGATTTCAAGCCGGCCGAGCACGGGCTGTCCGTCGAGATCGTCTCCGCCGACCACCAGAACAAGCCCGACATCGGCGCCGCGCTGACCCGGCAATGGTACGACCGCGACGGGGTCGACGCGGTGTTCGACGTGCCGACCTCCTCGGTGGCGCTGGCCGTCAACGCGATCACCCGCGAGAAGAACAAGGTCTTCGTGAATTCCGGCGGCGGCACGCCGGACCTCACCGGCGCGCAATGCACCCCCAACACCGTGCACTGGACCTACGACACGGTGGCGCTCGCGACCAGCAACGGCAAGGCGATGCTGAAGCGCGGCGGCGACACCTGGTTCTTCCTCGCCGCCGACTACGCCTTCGGCCTCGCGCTGGAGCGCGACACCCGCGCGGTGGTGCTCAAGAACGGCGGCACGGTGCTCGGCACCGTCAAGACGCCGTTCCCGACCGCCGACTTCTCGTCGTTCCTGATCCAGGCGCAGGGATCGGGGGCCAAGGTGATCGGGCTCGCCAATGCCGGGGGCGATGCCGCCAACGCGATCAAGCAGGCGCACGAGTTCGGCATCCGCGAGAGCGGGCAGGCGCTGGCCGCGCTGCTGATCTCCTCGACCGACATCCACGCCCTCGGGACCACGATCGCCCAGGGGCTGACGCTCACCGAGGCGTTCTACTGGGACCTCAACGACCGGACCCGCGCCTTCTCCGAGCGCTTCGCGAAGCGCGACGGCGGCCGCAAGCCCACCGCCTACCAGGCCGGCGTCTACGGCGGCTTCCTGCACTACTTGAAGGCGGTGGCAGCGCTGCATTCGGCGAAGGACGGCGCGGCCGTCGTCGCCAAGATGAAGGACATGCCGACCGACGACCCGCTCTTCGGCAAGGGCACGATCCGCGCCGACGGGCGCAAGATCCACGACATGTACCTGTTCGAGGTGAAGACGCCGGCTCAATCCAAGGGCGAGTGGGACCTCTACAACGTCCTGGCGGTCAACCCCGGCAACGAGGTGTTCCGCCCGCTGGCCGAGGGCGGCTGCCCGCTGGTGAAGGGGTGATCCCGGGGCAGCGCTCCATGGCGCCTTCTCCCAGGGGGAGAAGGGTGGGATGAGGGGCGTGACCTCTCCGTAGGGGTCTCATGCCTCGACCCGCGAGCGCTCGGGGTGGGGGAGCTTACTCCTTCCGCTCATCGGTGCGGAAGGGGCGAATCCGATAGCCTGGAACCCGAGAACCGGCGTGAGAGGTGCAGCCTCTCCGGACGACGCACGCCCCTCATCCTGTCCTTCTCCCCCTGGGAGAAGGGACCCGCGGGCGATCCGGCGACGATCGCGTCCGTCACTCGATCACCCGCACCGGCGCGCCGTCGAGAAACCCTTGGATGTCGGCCACCGCCTCGGTGAAGTAGGTGCGGTAGTTGGCCTCGCTGACGTAGCCGAGATGGGGCAGGGCCAGTAGGTTCGGCAGGCTGCGCCAGGGCGAGTCCGCCGGCAGCGGCTCGGTCTCGAACACGTCGAGGCCGGCTCCGCCGATCCGCCCCTCCCGGAGCGCGGCCTGCAGCGCCGGCCCGTCGACGAGGCCCGCCCGCGCGGTGTTGATCAGCAGGGCGTGGGGTTGCATCAGCGCCAGCGCCGCGGCGTCGACGAGCCCGCGGGTGCGCTCGCCCAGCACCAGGTGGATCGAGACCACGTCGCTCCCGGCCAGCAGGTCCGCCTTGGACGGCGCAAGCGCGACGCCGGCCTCCGCCGCCCGCTCCGCCGTGAGGTTCGGGCTCCAGGCCGAGACCGCCATGCCGAAGGCCTGGCCGATGCGGGCGACGCGGGTCCCGATCTTGCCGAGCCCCAGGATGCCGAGGCGGCGGCCGGCGAGATCCGCGCCCACGCTCGTCTGCCAGCCGCCGGCCCGGAGCGCGTTCGCCTCCGGCACGACGCGGCGGGCGAGGCCCAGGATCAGCGCCCAGGTCAGCTCCACCGGCGGCTCGGAACCGCTCGCCGTGCCGCAGACGGTGATGCCGCGTGCCTTGGCCGCCGCGAGGTCGATGCTCGCGTTGCGCATGCCGGACGTGACCAGGAGCTTCAGCTTCGGCAGGCGCGCGAGCAGGGCGGCTGGGAACGGCGTGCGCTCGCGCATCATCACCACGATCTCGCACTCGGCGATGGCCTCGACCAGCGCGTCCTGCGTCGCGAAGCCCGCGCGGAAGGTCCGCAGCGCGACCCGGTCCCGGACGGGAGACCAGTCCGCCAGCGTGGTGGCGACGCCCTGGTAGTCGTCGAGGATCGCGCAGTTGAGCATGGTTGGCATCCGATCTCAGGCCCGGGCGGGCGCCGGCGGGGGTCCCGTCACGGGGTCGGCGAGCCGCGTCGGCAGGGTGTTGATGCGCAACGCCGTCCGCAGCGCCCGCGACGCGGCATCGACCGCGACCGTCATCGCGGCGGTGGCCGCGATCAGCACCACGGCGACGTCGAGGCGCAATTCCGAGATCGCGGCGTCGACGTAGTAGCCGAGCGTCGCGACGCCGAGGATGCCGAAGATCGCGCTCTCGCGCAGGATCAGTTCCCAGCGGTAGAGCAAGTAGGCGAGGAACTGCCCGTAGAGCCGCGGCACGGTCTCGTAGGCGTAGAGGTTCAGGCCGCGCGGCGCGTCCGCCCGGTAGGGCAGCGCGTCGGCGTGGCGGCCCATCAGGTAGCCGATGATGCCGGCGTTGTGGATCGACAGCGCGAGGATCGCCGGCAGCATCGAGGGGCCGAGCATCTGCAGCAGCACGTAGGCGAGCATGTATTCCGGCGTCGAGCGCAGCACCACGAGGAGCACGCGCCCCGCGGGCGACCCGAACCGGCCGGAGAACCGGCGCGACACCAGCGGGAACAGCACGAGCGCGCCGAGGGCGGTGGCGACGAGGGCGATCTGCGCCAGCACCAGCGTCTGCACCGCGCCGGGGAGGATCTGCCCGGTGAGGATCGGCACGAACCAGGCCCAGAGGCGGGGCAGGGTTTCGGGATCGAGAAGGCTGGCGCCGCGCAGGGGCGCGGGGACGACGTCGTGGGTGAGGAAGCGGAGGAGGCTGGCGCCGACGTTCGTGGTGCCGATCGTGGCCGGCAGCGCCAGCGCGCTCGCCGCGATCAGCACCGGCACGGACCCCACCCGCACCCAGAGCCGGCGCGAGCCGATCAGCGCGTAGAACACCAGGAGCAGCGCGCCGGCCTCGGCGTAGCGCCCCTGTCGGAAGGCGGATTCGAGATAGAACCCCATGGTCGGCAGGCCGATGAAGCCGAGCACCAGGGTCGAGCGCATGGCGCATTCGAAGCGGTAGAGCGTGTAGTGCCGGAAGGACCCGGCGACCTCCGGCAGGCGGGCGTAGAGGAAGGCGGAGACGCTGCCCGTGCCCTCGGGCAGCACCCGCAGGGCCGAGAGGTCGGCCTCCTCGATGATCTCCGAATAGACCTTCGCGCAGATGCCCGCGTAGGGCAGGGCAATGGCGAGGATGCCGGTGGTGGCCGAGAGCCCGAACACCTGCATCAGCAGCAGCGCCCAGAACAGCTCGTGCACGGCGCGGAGCCCGGCGCAGAGGAGGCGGATGCTGCGGAACCGCGCGAAGGGAATCGCCAGCAGGAACCCGGTGCCGGCCCCACACGTCACGCCGAGCACCGCGAAGGCGACGGTGTAGACGACGCTCCAGCCCTCCACCGAGAGCAGGTCCGGCCGGATCAGCCCGGCCAGCAGGCGCTGGAGATCGGCCCAGGGGTTCAGGCTGGTGACGTGCAGGTCGGCGAGAAACAGCGCGGCGAGCGCCGCGGCCGCGAACCAGCGGCTGACGGCGGCGTAGCCCGGGGCGGAGCGCTGCCGCCCGATCACGCCGCCGCCTGGTAGAAGGGGCTCAGCGCGGCGGCGTCGAGGGTGCGGGCCGGCGCGTCCAGGACGATGCGGCCGGCATCCAGCACCACGATCCGGTCGGTGTGGGCGAGCGCCAGCGCGACGTCGTGGAGGGCCACCACCAGGGTCTCGTGGCTGCGGGCCATCTCGGCGAGCACCGCGGCGCCCTGCATCCGGTCCAGCGCCGAGACCGGCTCGTCGCCGACCAGGATCGGCCGGCCGTTGTAGAGCGCGCGGGCGACCGAGACCCGCTGCTGCTGCCCGCCCGACAGCGCGCCGGCCTTGTCGCGGATCTTCTCCGCCAGCCCGACGCGGGCCAGCACCGCGCGGATCTCGGCGAGGTCGGCGGCGGCGGGGAAGGCCAGGGTGCGCAGGTTGTGCAGGGTCGAGCGGCGGTCGAGCCGGCCCATGTAGACGTTGTGGAACACCGACAGCGTCCGCACGAGCGCGGCCGCCTGCGGCACCAGGGCGACCCGCTCCGGGGCCTGCGCCTGGATCAGGCCGATCAGCGTCGACTTGCCGGCGCCGGAACGCCCCATCAGCGCGACCCGCTCGCCCGCGCGGACCGTCAGGTCGATGCCGGAGAGCACCGCGCGCCCGTCGTAGGCGGCGCTCGCGTTCGTCAGCCGGATCGCAGGTTCGGCCATCGTCGGGTCAGTCGAGCAGGCCGGTCGACCGGCCCACCACGATCAGCGGCGCATAGGCCGCGTTGTCGACGGGGATGAACTTCGTGCGGCCGAACGGCTCGAGGATCGCCGGATCGGTGATGCCGACGAGCGCCGCCTTCAGCCGCGCGCTGAAGCCTTCGCCGTAGATCGCGTCGACGTCGCCGCGGACCGTCCACTGGTAGTCGGGGAAGGTCGGGCTCTCCCAGATCACCGAGACCGCCTTGGGGTCGACCTTGCCGGCCTTGGTGTCGAGATCCCAGACCGAGTAGTCGACCGCGCCGACGGCGAAGGCCCCCGACTGGACGAGCTGGATCGTCCGGCTGTGATCGCCCGAGAAGCCCACCGTCGGGAAGACCTGCTCCGGGGTCTTGCCGGGAAAGGCCTGCCGGATGAAGTATTCCGGCATCAGCCGCCCCGAGGTCGAGGCGCGCGAGCCGAAGGTGAAGCTCTTGCCGGCGATGTCCGTCGGGAAGTCGGCCGCCTTCGCAAGGCCGGTCTTCGCGTTGGCGATGAGGTAGGTCTTGAAGGCGGCATCCTCGGCCCCTTGCGCGATCGCCTGCGAGCCCGGCACGGCCTTGCGGGCCTGCACGCCGGTGAAGCCGCCGAACCAGGCGAGCTGCACCTGCCCGTTGGTGAAGGCGGTGACGGCCGCCGGATAGTTCTTCACCGGGATGTAGGTCACCGGCACGCCGAGCTTGCCTTCGAGGTAGGCCGCGACCTTGCCGAAGCGCTCGACCAGGCGGCTCTCGTCCTGGTCGGGGATGCCGGTGAACACGAAGGCGGGCTTGGCGCCCTGCGCCGTGGCCGGCCCCGCGACGGCGACGCCGGCGAGCGCCGCCAGGACCAGAATCCGCACCCCGTCGATCATAGCGTCCCTCTCGCCCGTCCCGAAGACGCCTGACCTAGCAGAGCACCGCCCCCCGACGCCATGGCCGCAGGTGCATCGCCGCCGCGGGACTTCGTGGGCGAGGCGCCCGCCTCGGATCTCCCCCGGTGCCGTCGGTCACGATGCCTCGAGCGGATGGATACCCGCCTGCCCGAAGCCCGTTCGGGCACGACGATCCCATCCTCGAGAAAGCCATCCCGACATGAAGACCCTCCTCCTCGGCGCGACGCTGGCCTTCGGCCTCCTGGCAGGATCGAGCCTACCGGGCCACGCCGCCGCCGGCGACGGCCTCGACCGCAACGCGGCCGCGACCGGCAACAGCACCTTCGCCGGCCAGCATCGGACCGCGCGCATGGGCAGCATGACGGCACGCAGGCCGATGATGCGCCGTCACCGCCGGCATCGCTGAGCCGATCCCCGCGGGCCGCCGGTCAGGGGCCGGCGGCGGCCCGCGGGGGCGGTCCCGTCACGCGGCCGCGGCCGCATCGAGCAGCCAGGCGATCCGGCCCTGGCTCGTCACCCGCCCGGCCGGGAGATCCTCGCCCGCGGCGAGCCGCCGGAGCGCCGCGCGCTTGCTCTCGCCGCTCACCAGGAACAGGACCAGGGCGGAGGACGCGAGCGCCGGATAGGTCAGCGTCACGCGGGGCACGAAGGGCGCGAGCCCGGCCTCGGGCACGGGGGCGACGAGCCTGGCCGTCTCGGACAGGGCCGGCTTGCCCGGGAACAGCGAGGCGGTGTGTCCGTCCTCGCCGAGCCCGAGCAGGACGCAGTCGAACAGCGGGCGGGCCGAATCGAGCCGGTCGGCGCCGTAGAATTCCAGGAGCGTGCGCGCGTAGGTCTCGGCCGCGGCCTCGGGCCCCGCGTCGGTCGGGATGAAGTGCAGGTGCGCCGCCGGCACCGCCGTGCCGTGGCCGAAGGCCTCGCGGACCATGCGGACGTTGCTGTCGGCGTGGTCCCACGGCACCGCCCGGTCGTCGCCGAAGAACCAGTGGACCCGGTCCCACGGCACGCGGCCGACATGGTCCGGGCCGGCCAGCAGCGCATAGAGCCGCTTCGGCGTCGAGCCGCCGGACAGGGCGATCGCGATCCGCTCGGATCGGGAGGCCTCGCAGGCGGCGATCAGGCGCTCCGCCGCCTCGTGGGCCACGGCGTCGGCATCGGGCAGGACCACGGCATCGGGCGGCAGCGCGGCCGTCATGACTTCTTGGGCTCCTGGTGCCCGCCGAAGCCCTTGCGCATCGCCGACAGCATCTTGTCGGCGTAGGAGGCGTCCTCGCGCGAGCGGAAGCGGCGGTAGAGGGCGTTCGAGAGCACGGTGGCCGGGACGGATTCCTCGATCGCCGCATTGATCGTCCAGCGCCCCTCGCCGGAATCCTCGACGTAGCCGGAATAGTCGTCGAGCTTCTCGTCGGTCGCCAGCGCGTTCGCCGTCAGGTCGAGGAGCCAGGACGAGACCACGCTGCCGCGGCGCCAGACCTCGGCGATGTCGCCGAGGTTGAGGTCGAACCGGCGCTCGGGCGGCAGGTTCTCGCTGTCGGCGTGCTTGAGGATGTCGAAGCCCTCGGCATAGGCCTGCATCAGCCCGTACTCGATGCCGTTGTGGATCATCTTGACGAAGTGGCCCGCCCCGCTCGGGCCGGCATGGATGTAGCCCTGCTCGGCGCGGGGGTCGCGCCCCTCGCGGCCCGGCGTCCGCGGGATGTCGCCGATGCCGGGCGCCAGCGTCGCGAAGATCGGATCGAGCCTGCCGACGGCGGCGGTGTCGCCGCCGATCATCATGCAGTAGCCGCGCTCCAGCCCCCAGACGCCGCCCGAGGTGCCGACGTCGACGTAGTGGATGCCCTTGCCCTTGAGCTCGCCGGCGCGGCGCACGTCGTCGCCGTAGAACGAGTTGCCGCCGTCGATGATCACGTCGTCGGCCTGCATCAGGCCGGACAGGGTCTTGACGGTTCCCTCCGTGATGGCACCGGCCGGCAGCATCACCCAGGCGGCCCGCGGAACGTCGAGCTTGCCGACGAAGTCCTCCAGGCTGTCGGCGCCGACCGCGCCGGCCTCGACCAAAGCCTTCACCGCCTCCGGGTTCTGGTCGAAGACCACCGCGGTGTGCCCGTCGCGGAGGAGGCGCCGGACGATGTTGCCACCCATCCGGCCGAGGCCGATCATGCCGAGCTGCATTGGTTTGGCACTCCGTTTGAGACTCTATCGGGGTCGGGCCCCTCATGCCCGGCGGCGCCCGCGTGGCGGAGCCGGGCGCGATCGTGCGTCGGGTCGCTCAGCCCGCGGCGGCGGTCAGGGCCGCGGCGATCCGCTTGAGGCCCGCCGGGACGTCGCCGCCCTTGATGTGGATCCGCAAGGCGCGGCGCCCGCGCTCGGACAGCACCGACAGGTCGCCGCGCGCCTGCGCCGCGACCACCGTGCCGAAGCCGAGCTTGCGCCCCGGAATCGCGAGATCCTCGGTCGGATCGGCGGTGATCTGCACGAACACGCCGCTGTCGGGGCCGCCCTTGTAGGCCTGCCCCGTCGAGTGCAGGAAGCGCGGCCCGAACTCGAGGCAGGTCGCCACGTGCTTCGCGTCGCGGATCGCGAGGCGGGCCTGCTGCAGCGTGGCGTGGTTCGCTGCGTTGCGCGGCACGTAGGCGAGCAGCGCCAGGTAGTCGCCGGCCTTGAGCCGGGCGACCTGCGCCTTGAGCCCGGCCTCGAGGCCGTCCGTCGCCGCCGGCAGCGCGCCGGCATTGGCCGGGTCGGCGTAGAGGGCGATGGTCTCGTCCTCGAACACCGGCGTCTCGGGCGGCAGCGCGCCGCTCGCCTCGGCGGCCTCGAACAGCTTCTTCGTCTCGATCTTGCTCGCCTCGACGTCGGGCTGGTCGAACGGGTTGATGCCGAGCAGGGCACCGGCCACCGCGGTCGCCATCTCGAAGCGGAAGAACTCCTGCGGCAGCTGCTCCACCGTGTCGAGGGTGATGCGCACCACCGGATGACCGTCGCGCTCAAGGCCGCGCAGGGTCTCGTCCTGGCGCTCGTCGGCATGGCCGTCGAGGCGCAGGTAGACGAAGACGCGGTCGTGGCCGTAGGCGGCCGGCACGTCGACGGGCTCGCCGTCGATCGGGATCAGGCCCTTGCCCTGCTTGCCCGTCGATTCCGCGATGAGCTGCTCGGCCCAGCCGCCGAAGCTCGCGATCGCCGGCGAGGCGACGATCGTCACCTTGTCGCGGCCGGCCAGCCCCGCGGTCCCCATCGCGGCGCCGAGGAGCACCCCGGGATTCTCGGTCGGCGGCACGGCCGGGCCGCAGGAGCGCACCATGATCCGCGCCCGCTCCAGGAAATCCTTCACGTCGATGCCGATGCAGGCCGCCGGCACCAGCCCGAAGGCCGAGAGCACCGAGTAGCGCCCGCCGATCTGCGGCACGCCGTGGAAGATCTGCCGGAAGCCGTCGGCCTCGGCCGCCTTCTCCATGGCCGAGCCGGGATCGGTGACCGCGAGGAAATGCTCGCCGGCCCGGTCGCCGACGACCGCCTTCATCCGCGCCAGGAAGTAGTCGCGGAAGACGTTCGGCTCCAGCGTCGAGCCGGATTTGGAGGCGACGATGAACAGCGTGCGCGGCAGGTCGAGGGTGGCCTCGAGCGCACGGACCTCGTCGGGATGGGTCGAGTCGAGGATCGAGAGCTTGGGGAAGCCGTCGCGGTTGCCGTAGGTCAGGCCGAGCACTTCCGGGCCGAGGCTCGACCCGCCCATGCCGAGCACCACGACGTCGCTGAACGCCCGGCTCCGCACCCAGGCCGAGAGCGCGGCGTAGGCGTCGGCGCGCTCCAGCTCGTCCTCGACGATGCGGAGCCAGCCGAGCCACTTGTCCTCGTCGGCGCCCGACCAGACCGTGGTGTCGTGCGCCCAGAGCCGGCGGATCGCGCCGCTCGCGCGCCAGGCCTCGACCGCCTTGCCGGTCTCGGTCGCGAGCGCGTCGCCGAGCTTGAGGCTCTGGCCGTCGAGCCGGTGGCCGAGCAGCGCCACGCGCTTGCCGGCGACCGCGCCGAGCAGCTTGTCGGCGGCGTCGATGAACAGCTGCACGCCCTCCTCGACCAGCTGCCGGGCCACCGCGTCGATGTCGATGCCGGCCTCGGAAAGGCGCGCCATCACGGCCTCCGCCCCGGCCACGTCCTCCTCGATCGCGTTGCGGACCTCGCCGTGGTCGCGGAACGCGTCCATGGTCGCCGGCGGCATGGTGTTGACGGTGTTCGGGCCGATCAGCTCCTCGACGTAGAGCACGTCGCGGTAGGCCTTGTTCTTGGTGCCGGTCGAGGCCCAGAGCAGCCGCTGCGCCTTGGCGCCCTTCTCGGCGAGCCCCGTCCACGCGACCTCCCCGAACACCGCCTTGTAGCGCTGGTAGGCGAGCTTGGCGTTGGCGATCGCGACCTTGCCCTTGAGGTGCTCCAGGGCGGCCTTCTGGTCGGGGTCGTTGGCCGCCGCGATCTTCTCGTCCAGCAGCTTGTCGACGAGCACGTCGATGCGGCTGATGAAGAAGCTCGCGACGCTGGCGATCCGCGAGACGTCGCCGCCGTTGCGGGCACGCTCCGCGAGCCCTTCGACGAAGGCGCGGGCGACCTTCTCGTACTCGCCCTGCGAGAACAGCAGGGTGACGTTGATCGAGATGCCCTCCGCCGTGAGCTGGCGGATCGCCGGGATGCCCTCCGGCGTCGCCGGCACCTTCACCATCAGGTTGTCGCGGCCGACCGCCTTGTGGAGCCTGCGGGCCTCCTCCAGCGTCTCCTCGGTCTGCAGGGCGAGGTAGGGCGACACCTCGAGGCTGACGTAGCCGTCGGCGCCGTCGGACGCCTCGTAGACCGGGCGCAGCACGTCGGCCGCCGCCTGGATGTCGGCGATGGCCAGGCCCTCGTAGAGGTCGATGACGCGGCTGTCGCCCTGCTCCATCACGCCCTTGAGGCTGGCATCGTACTCGTCGGAATGGCCGATGGCCTTCTCGAAGATCGACGGGTTGGAGGTGACGCCGCGCAGGCCGTCGTTCTCGACCAGCGCCTTGAGCTCGCCCTTGGCGATGAAGCCGCGGGCGACGAAGTCGAGCCAGACCGCCTGATCCTGTTCGGTGTGCAGGGCCTTGAGCGCGTTCATGTCGATGCCTCGCAGATCGTCGGTCTTCACGTCGTCGATGCCGGCCGGGCCTGGTCGGCCGGCCTCGGCGGGTCTGTCTTGGTCGGTATGTCTTGGTCGATATGTTCTGGGGATCAAACACACGACCCGGGTCTTGGCTCCGGCACGGAACGCAGACCCGGGTCGCGGCCGCTAGGGCTTGCGCGCGCCCCGGTGCTTGGCGATCTGGTCGCGGGCGGCCAGCAGCACCTTCTCCGGGGTGAAGCCGAACTTGGCCTGCAGGTCCTTGATCGGCGCCGAGGAGCCGAAGGTGTGCATGCCGATGATCGTGCCGGCCGAGCCCGCGTAGCGGTCCCAGCCGATCGCCGAGCCCTGCTCCACGGCGACGCGGGCCAGCACGGCCGGCGGCAGCACGCTCTCGCGATAGGCCTCGTCCTGGCGCTCGAACAGGTCCCAGGACGGCATCGAGACGACGCGCGCCGTCACCCCCTCCGCGACCAGGCTCTCGTAGGCCTGCATGCAGAGCTGCACCTCGGAGCCCGAGCCGATCAGGATCACCTCTGGCGTGGCGTCGCCGCCCGCGAGCACGTAGCCGCCCTTGGCGACGCCCGACGCGCTGGCGAACTTGGTGCGGTCGATCGTCGGCAGCGGCTGGCGCGAGAGGGCCAGCACCGCCGGCTGATCCTTCAGCGAGAAGATCACGCGGTAGGCTTCGGCCACCTCGTTGGCGTCGGCCGGGCGCAGCGTTACGAGCCCGGGGATGCAGCGCAGGCTCAGGAGCTGCTCCACCGGCTGGTGAGTCGGCCCGTCCTCGCCCACGCCGATCGAGTCGTGGGTGAAGATGTGGAAGACCGGCAGCTCCATCAGCGAGGCGAGCCGCACCGCCGGGCGCATGTAGTCGACGAAGACCAGGAAGGTCGCGCCGTAGGCCCGGAGGCCGGAGAGCCCGAGCCCGTTCACGATCGAGCCCATGGCGTGCTCGCGCACGCCGAAGTGGATGTTGCGGCCGCCCGGCTCGAACGGGGTGAGCGAGCCCGCCCCCTCGAAGGTGAGGTTCGACTTGTTCGACGGCGCGAGGTCGGCCGAGCCGCCGAGCATGAACGGCACGTGCTGGGCGATGGCGTTCAGCACCTTGCCGGAGGATTCGCGGGTCGCGAGCCCCTTGGCATCGGGCTCGAAGACCGGGATGTCCCGGTCCCAGCCCTCGGGCAGGCGGCCCTCGAAGAAGGCGTCGAGCGATTCCGCGTGCTCGGCGTCGGCGTCCTTGGCCGCCGTCAGGAAGCCCTGCCACTGGTCGTAGAGCTCGGCCCCGCGCTTGCCGATGTTGTCGGCGAAGTTCTGCTGCACCCCGTCGGGCACCAGGAACTGCGCGTCCTCCGGCCAGCCGTAGGCGCGCTTGGCGCCCTTGACCTCGTCCTCGCCGAGCGCGTCCGAGTGGGCCTTCGCGGTGTTCTGCTTCTTGGGCGCTCCGAAGCCGATGATCGAGTTGACGACGATGATGGTCGGCCGGTCGCTCGACTGCAGGAAGGTCTCGATCGCGGCCGAGATCGCGTACACGTCGTTGGCGTCGGCGACCCGCAGCACCTGCCAGCCGTAGGCAAGGAACCGGGTGGCGACCTCCTCGCCGAAGGCCAGCTCGGTGTGGCCCTCGATGGTGATGGTGTTGTTGTCGTAGATCCAGCACAGGTTCGACAGGCGCAGGTGCCCGGCGATCGAGGCGGCCTCGGAGGCGACGCCCTCCATCAGGTCCCCGTCCGAGCAGATCGCGTAGACGTTGTAGTCGAACAGCGGCAGGTCGGGCTTGTTCAGGTGCTCGCCGAGGTAGCGGCCGCCCATCGCCATGCCGACGGAGTTCGCCACGCCCTGGCCGAGCGGCCCGGTGGTGGTCTCGACGCCGGTGGTGAAGTGGTATTCCGGGTGGCCGGGGGTGCGGCTGTCGAGCTGGCGGAAGGACTTGATGTCGTCGAGCGTCACGGCCGGCGCGTTGCCGCCGTCGGTCTCGGCCACGTTGGCGAGGTGCAGCAGCGAATAGAGCAGCATCGAGGCGTGTCCGCAGGACAGCACGAAGCGGTCGCGGTTCGGCCAGTGCGGATGCGCCGGATCGTAGCGCAGGTAGCGGTTCCACAGGGTGTAGGCGACCGGCGCCAGCGCCATCGGCGCGCCGGCGTGTCCCGAATTCGCCTTCTGCACCGCATCGATCGCCAGCGTGCGGATCGTGTCGATCGAGAGCTTGTCGATCTCGGAAAGCGCCGTCTTGGGCGCGGTGTCTGCTCCGCTCATGGTGTCGTCTTTCCCGTTGTCGTCACTGCGGCGCGAGACTGCTCGCGACCGCGCGCGGATCGTGCTCACGCGAAACTTGCGCGCCCGGCCCGCGGCCGGCGGGCGCATCCGAATCGTCGGCGCCGCCCCGCTCCTTCGCAGGCCCTTCGGCCCGGCTGTAATTGAGGATGGTGTTCACGAGCGCAACATGCGTGAACGCCTGGGGGAAGTTGCCCACCAGCCGCTGGGCCTTCCCGTCGTACTCCTCGGACACGAGCCCGAGGTCGTTGCAGATGCCGATCAGACGCTCGATCAGCGCGCGGGCTTCCGCGCGGCGGCCGAGGCCGATCAGGTTGTCGGCGTACCAGAATGTGCAGGGCAGGAACGCGCCCTCGTTGCCGGGCAGCCCGTCCGTGGTCTGCCCTTGCGTGTCGTAGCGCAGGATGAAGCCGTCGCGCATCAGGTCCCGGCCGATCGCCTCGACGGTGCCGACCACGCGCGGGTCGTCCTGGGGCAGGAAGCCCATATGGGCGATCAGCAGCAGGCTCGCATCGAGCTGCTTCGAGCCGTAATATTGCACGAAGCTGTTGAGCTCCGGGTCGAACCCCTTCTCGCACACCTCCGCGTGGATCCGGTCGCGGATCGCCTTCCAGCGCGCGACCGGTGCGTCGGGGGCGCCGGGCTGGCCGGCGTGGCTGCGGATCGCGCGGTCGAAGGCGACCCAGGCCATGACCTTCGAATGGACGAAGTGCTTGCGGCCGCCGCGCACCTCCCAGATGCCCTCGTCCGGCTCGCTCCAGACCTTCTCCAGATGCGCGATGATCGCCAGGCCCACGCGCCAGCCGTCCTTGTCGGTCGGCATGCCGCGCATCCGCGCCTGATAGAGCGCGTCGAACAGCTCGCCGTAGACGTCGAGCTGGAACTGCGACACCGCGGCGTTGCCGACCCGGACAGGCTTCGAGCCCTCGTAGCCGGGCAGCCAATCGAGCTCGATCTCGGGCAGCAGCCGCTCGCCGGCGATGCCGTAGAGGATGTGCGCCTGCTCCGGATTCCCGGCCACCGCGCGCTGCAGCCAGTCGCGCCACGCCCGCGCCTCCTCGAGGAAGCCGCCATCCATCAGCGCCATCAGGGTGAAGGTCGAGTCGCGCAGCCAGCAGAACCGGTAGTCCCAGTTGCGGACGCCGCCGAGCGACTCCGGCAGAGAGGTCGTGGGCGCGGCCACGATGCCGCCGGTCGGCATGTAGATCAGCGCCTTCAGCGTCAGGAGCGAGCGCTTCAGCATCGCGTCCCAGGGCGTGCCCTTCGCGCAGCGGTCGGACCAGTCCCGCCAGAACTGGTCGGTGGCGGCCAGCACCTTGCGCGGCTCGATCGGGGGCGGGTCGTCCTCGTGGCTGGCGCCGTAGCTCAGGGTGAAGGCGACCGACTCGCCGGCATGGACCGTGAACTCCGAGACCGTGGTCTGCCCATGGCCCCTGAGATGCGCCTTGGTGCGCAGGACCGCCTTGTGCGGGCCCGAGATCGCTCGGAGGTCGCCGAGCTCGTTGTGCGACACCCACGGCACGGCCGAGCCGTAATCGAAGCGCATCGCGAGATCCATGCGCATCGCGACGCGTCCGTGCAGCCCCTCGACGAGGCGGATCAGGTGCGATCCGTCGCCGGCGGGCATGTAGTCGATGACCCGGACCTCGCCCTCGCGGGTCTTGTGGTGGGTCTCCAGCACGAGGCTGCCTTCGCGGTAGGCCCAGGTGGTCTCGACATGCCCGGCCTGCGGCGCGAGGCGCCAGAATCCGTGCTCCTCTGTGCCGAGGAGGGAGGCGAACAGGGCGGAGGCATCGAAGCGCGGCCAGCACAGCCAGTCGACGCTGCCCTGCCGGCTGATCAGCGCGGCGGTGCGGCCGTCGCCGATGAGCGCGTAATCCTCGATGCGTGCGGCCATGAAGCGGATCCGTCGCGGCCGGCGACAGCAGCCGTCCGATGCACTGCACCTAGGTCGGCGACGCGATGCGGTCCAGGCCGCGCCCGGGAAATCCGATGGCGGCGGCAGTGCGGGTCGGATCGCGGCCCCGGTCGGGCGGCCGCACTGCAGCATCGCGCGGGATTCCGGGCCGCCTCAGTTCAGGCGGTCGACCAGGAGCGCGACCGAGCTGCCGAGCGACGAGGCCCCGCTGCGCAGGTAGGCGGCGGCATCCCCGACGACGCGCGCGGCCGGGGCGAAGGGGAGGGCGAGGTCCGGCAGCAGGCCGTCGCGGGCCTGCGCCTGCGCCTCGACGGGCGCGGGCCGGACGATCTCGGAGAACGGGTCGGGCCGGCGCGGCGGCCCCTCCGCGCAGCGCGGGGCGGTGCAGGCGCGCCGGAGCGGCGCGGCGGTCGCCACCCGGGCGACCGGATGCGGCGCGGCCGCGGTGCGGATCTCCGGCAGGACGAAGCTCGGCGGCACCTGCGCGAAGGCGATGGCGGCCGGCAACCGGGGCAGGGCGGCCTCGACCGGAGCCGCCGCATGGAAGGCGTAGGGCGCGACCGAGGCCGCCGGAACCGGAGCGGGCGGCGTCGGAGCCGGCTCGCGGCAGATCAGCGAGCCCGCGCCGAGGACGAGCGCCGTCACCAGGGTCGGGAGGAAGGGGAGGGAGAGGCGGCCGGAACCGCCACCGTCGAGGGCCGCGAAGGGGTCTGGCTTCGACATCCGATCCTTCGAACCTCCGCACCGTCGCGACGGCCACAGAGGTGCCCTGCATTTGCGGCGGAAGCTGGACCGTTTCCTTTCCGCTCGGTTGCGCGGCGCGATCAGGGCCGCGGGGCGAGCGCCTCGGCGCGGCGCTTCCGCCGGAACGGGGCACGCCGCTTGCCTTGCGACACGGCCGGCGGCATGCGTCGCGGCCACGCTCCGACTTGCTGCCCCGTTTGCCGCCCAACGCCGGGCCCCGATGACCGAAACCAGCCTCACCGTCGCCGTGATCGATCCGAGCCGGGCGCGTGCCGCGATCCTGGAGGAGGGCCTGCGCGCCGCCGGGATCGGCCGCGTCGTGGTGATGGCCGACACCGCCGACCTGATGGAGCGCGTCGCCGCGCTCGCCCCCGACGTGGTGGTGATCCACCTGGAGAGCCCGAGCCGCGACATCCTGGAGCAGATGTCGGGGGTCGCGCGCCACGTCGAGCGGCCGGTGGCGATGTTCGTCGACCGCTCGGACGCCACGATGATGCAGGCGGCGGTCGATGCCGGGATCTCGGCCTACGTCGTCGACGGCCTGCGGCCCGAGCGGATCAAGCCGATCCTCGACATCGCGATCCTGCGCTTCAACGCGTTCTCGCGGCTGCAGCGGGAGCTGTCGGAGGCGCGGGGCGAGCTCGCCGACCGCAAGCTGATCGAGCGCGCCAAGGGCATCCTCATGAGCATGAAGGGCCTGTCCGAGGACGAGGCCTACAAGCAGCTGCGCAAGAAGGCGATGAACGAGAAGCGGAAGATCGCCGACATCGCGCGGGCGATCGTCACCGCGGCCGACCTGCTCGGATGAGGGCGCGATGAGACTTCGCAGATGAGACTTCACCTGGGCTACGTGCCCCTCTGCGACGCGGCCCCCGTGATCGCCGCCCACGAGATGGGCTTCGCCCGCGCCGAAGGGCTCGATCTCGACCTCACCGCCGAGCCGTCCTGGGCGACGCTGCGCGACCGGCTGGCGCTCGGCTACCTCGACGCCGCGCACATCCTGGCGCCGCTGGCGCTGGCGAGCGCGCTCGGGCTGTCGGGGCCGCCCTCCGACCTGATCGTGCCGCTGTCGCTCAGCCTGAACGGCAACGCGATCACCCTGTCCGGCAGCCTCTGGGCGGCGATGGCGCCCGAGAGCGAGCGCCTCGCCGATGTCGCCCGCGCCTTCGCCCGGGTCGCGCGCGCGCGGAGGCAGGCCGGCAAGCCGCTGACGCTCGGCACCGTCCACCCGTTCTCCTCGCACACCTATCAGCTCCGGCTGTTCGCCGAGGCCGGCGGCCTCGACCCGGCCGCCGTCCGGCTGGTGGCGGTGCCGCCCCAGCACAGCGTCGAGGCGCTGGCGCGCGGGATCGTCGACGGCTTCTGCGCCGGCGCGCCCTGGAACGCGGTCGCGGTCGCGGCCGGCCTCGGGCGCATCGCCGCGCTCGGCTGCGAGGTGGCGCCGGACGCGCCCGAGAAGGTCCTCGCGGTCGCGCCGCGGCTCGACGGCGCGATCCCCGCCCTGGTGCGGGCCGTCGCCAGGGCAGGGCGCTGGTGCGCGGACCCGGCGAACCGCTCCGAGCTCGCCCACCGGCTCGCGCGGCGAGCCTATCTCAACCTCGATCCCGCCCTGATCGCCCGCACCCTCGAGGGCACGATCGTCCTCGACGGGACGGGTCTGCAGCGCGAGGCCCCCGACTACCTGCGCCTCGACGCGGCGGCGCAGGAGCCGCGCGCCGCGCATGCCGGCTGGGTGCTGGCGCAGATGAAGGCGGCCGGGCAGGGGCCGCTCGACGACCTCCTGCCCGCCGCGGAGGCGGTCTACCGCCCGGATCTCTACGCGGCGGCCGGACTATCCCCCGCCTGAGACCTGCGGGACGCCCGCATCCGACGGAATCGCCTGCGAGGAAACGGAACGCGGAGGCCGCGACGTCGTTATCATCATGCCATGCCAGGTTGCCGCAAGCTCGACACCGCCTCGTCCATTCCCGCCTCGCGCGGACGCGTGGACCTCTCGGCATATGTCCGGCACCGGGGCCGCGCGCCCCGGGCGATGAACGACAACCGGCGGGCGCGGGCAGCGCACCCCTGGCGGTGGGCCCTCCTCATCGGCGCCGTCCCCGTCGTCGGCCTGATGGCAGCCCTCTCGACCCTCATCTAGCCGACCCGCCGGGCACAAGCCTCCTGGACGCTCGCGCACCCCCGCCGAGCGTCCTTTCCGCGTTCGACGGGCCCGCGACGCTGCGCGGTCGAGTCGAGGGTGCATCGTGGGCCCCTGCCCGATCGGGCTTCATTCGCCTCATCTTTGTGCAGCGCACACCCTCCGCGCGAAACCGGGCACCGACCGCTCGGCCGTGCCCGGCAGAGCGCGCGAGCCTCGTCCCGCCGAACTGGCACGGAACCTGCTGAGGTCATCCGACCCGTCAACGACGACGGGCAGCACCGTCAGCGAGGCCGCTGAACCGATGTCTCCTCGCGGGCGGCGACGCTTGCCGGGAGGTCGATCGGCGGCGGCTTTTTTCGTGGCGGACGTGCCCGGCGCAATCGAGGACGAGACCCTTCCACCGATGCTCACAGCCCAGACGGATCAGGTTCCAGCCGCGGAGATCCCGCGCGAGAGGCTCGTCGTGGTCGGCAACGGCATGGCCTCGCTGCGGTTTCTCGAGCGGCTGACCGAAGGGTCGCCCGGCCGCTACGACGTCACCGTGGTCGGCGCCGAGCCGGTGGCCGCCTACAACCGGGTGCTGCTGTCCTCGCTCCTCGGCGGCGAGGTCGACGAGGCGGCCTGCGCCTTCCGCGGGCTCGACTGGTACGAGAGCCACGGCATCCGCCTGATCACCGGCGCCCCCGCCACGCAGGTCGACCGAGAGAACGCGCTGGTCGTGGTCGGCGAGACCCACGTCCTGCCGTTCGACAAGCTGGTGCTCGCGGTCGGCTCCGTGCCGATCCGCCTGCCCAAGCCCGGGATGGACCTGCCCGGCATCATCACGTTCCGCGACCTGGCGGACGTGTCGGCGATCCGGAAGGCGGCGGTCCAGCACGCCAAGGCCATCGTCATCGGCGGCGGCCTGCTCGGGCTCGAGGCGGCGGTCGGGCTGGCGCGGCTCGGCGTCGACACCACCCTGCTCCACGTCATGGACCGGCTGATGGAGCGGCAGCTCGATCATTCCGCGGCCGCCCTGGTCCGCCGGGCGATGGAGGCGCGCGGCGTCAAGGTCCTGCTCAACGCCGACACCGACCGCGTCGAGGGCGACGGCCGCGTCGAGCGCCTGATCCTGGCCGACGGCACGGTGCTGCCGGCCGATCTCGTCGTCATGTCGGTGGGCGTGCGCCCGAACCTCGCCCTGGCGCAGGGCGCGGGGATCGAGACCGGGCGCGGCATCAAGGTCGACGACCGGATGACCACCTCGGACCCGCGGATCTTCGCGCTCGGCGAATGTGCCGAGCATCGCGGCATGGTCTACGGCCTCGTCGAGCCGGCCTACGAGCATGCCGAGACCCTGAGCCGCCACCTCTCCGGGCTCGAGGCCCAGTATTCCGGCACGGCGCTCTCGACGAGCCTCAAGGTCTCGGGGCTGCCGGTGTTCTCCGCGGGCGTGGTCGACACGCCCGACACCGCGGAGGCGATCGTGATGAGCGATCCGGGCGCCGGCCTCTACCGCAAGCTCCTGGTCGAGCGCGACCGCCTGATCGGCGCAGTCTTCGTCGGCGACATCGGCGAGCAGGGCCTGTGCAAGACCCTGATCCGCACCGGCGCGTCGGTCGGGGACCAGATCGACGACCTGATGTTCGGGCGCCCCGCGGCGCCCCCGGCCGAACCCCTCGCCAAGAATCTGGCAGCGTGAAGGAGGCAGACCATGGCTGAAGACTTCAACGCCGAACAGCAACGCTACCTCGAAGGCTTCGCCTCGGGCGTCGCCGCCGCCCGTCTCACCGGCGGCCTCGCCCTCGGCCAGGGCGGTCCGCCGCCCGAGCCGTCCGGGCCGGACGCGATCCACATCAAGGCGCAGGACCGCACGGTGAAGGCCGGCGGCAAGCTCTGCGAGCAGGAGAAGTGGAAGCGCGCGGAGAACCCGTTCGAGGGCCACAACCGGCTGAAGGTGGAGGCCGCCACCGGCAAGGCTCCGAAGCCGGAGGACAACTTCCGCTGGCGCTACCACGGCCTGTTCTGGGTCGCCCCGAACCAGACCTCGTTCATGGCGCGCCTGCGCATCCCCAACGGCATCCTGCACCATTGGCAGTTTTCCGGCGTCGCCGACCTCGCCGACGCGCATGGCGGCGGCTACGTCCACGTCACCACGCGGGCGAACCTCCAGGTGCGCCACATCGCGCCCGAGCACGCCCAGCCCTTCCTCGACGGGCTCGTCGACATCGGGCTGACGGCGCGCGGCGCGGGCGCCGACAACATCCGCAACGTCACCGGCTCGCCCACCGCCGGGATCGACGCCCAGGAGCTCCTCGACACGCGTCCGCTCGCCAAGTCCTGGAACAACTGGATCATCAACGACCAGTCGCTCTACGGCCTGCCGCGCAAGTTCAACGTCGCCTTCGACGGCGGCGGCATCGTCGCGGTGCTGGAGGAGACCAACGACATCGGCTTCCAGGCGATCGAGGTGCTGGAGGGCGCGAGCGTCGCGCCGGGCGTGTGGATGCGCCTGGTGCTCGGCGGCATCTCCGGCCATCGGGACCTCGCCCGCGACACCGGCATCGTGCTGAGGCCGGAGGATTGCAACGCGGTCTCGGATGCGATCATCCGGGTGTTCATCGAGAACGGCGACCGGACCAACCGCAACAAGGCGCGGATGAAGTACGTCCTCGACGCCTGGGGCTTCGACAAGTACCTCGCCGCCGTCGAGGAGAAGCTCGGGCGCAAGCTCGACCGGGTCGACCCCGCCCACGTCGCGCCGCGCCGCACCACCGACCGGTTCGCCCATGTCGGCGTGCATGCGCAGGTCCAGCCCGGGCTGAACTGGGTCGGCGTGATCCTGCCGGTCGGCAAGATCATGAGCGACCAGGTCCGCGCGCTCGCGCGGATCGCGCAGGAATGCGGCGACGGGCAGATCCGCATGACGGTCTGGCAGAACTTCCTGTTCTCCGGCGTGCCCGACGCCAAGGTCGCCGAGGTGGAGGCGCGGGTGCAGGCGCTCGGGCTCACCACGAAGGCCGCCGGCATCCGTGCGGGGCTCGTCGCCTGCACCGGCTCGAACGGCTGCAAGTTCGCCGCCGCCGACACCAAGGGCGACGCGATGATCATCGCCGACCACGTCGAGGCCGCGCTGCCGGAGCTCGACGTGCCGGTGAACGTGCACGTCACCGGCTGCCATCACAGCTGCGCCCAGCACTACATCGGCGACATCGGCCTGATCGGCGCCAAGGTGGTGGTCTCGGAGGAGGGCGACACCGTTCCGGGCTACGACGTCGTGGTCGGCGGCGGCTTCGCCGAGAACCCGAAGATCGGCACCGAGATCTGGACCGCGATCAAGGCGGAGGACGCGCCGTCCCGCGTCGAGGCGCTGCTGCGCACCTACCTCGCCCGCCGCACCGGGCCGGACGAGAGCTTCCAGACCTTCACGGCGCGCACCGGGCCGGAAGCCCTGCGCGACCTTGCCGAAGACCAGCCAGCCCTCAAGGCAGCCGCATGAGCGAGCACGTCTCTCCCCCCCTCGTCCTCGTCCCCGAGAACGCCCCGTTCTCCGCCGACCAGCGCTCGTGGCTGTCGGGCTACTTCGCCGCCCTCCTCGGCCCGGCGGTCGAGGGCGCCACCGCCCTGGCCCCCGGCGACATGGCCGGCGGCCCCAAGCTCGCCGACAACGACGACGCGCCCTGGCACGACCCGTCGCTGCCGATCACCGAGCGCATGGAGATGGCCAAGGCCCGGCCCGAGCCGCAGAAGCTCATGGCGGCGATGGCGCAGCAGGATTGCGGCCAGTGCGGCTACAATTGCGCCGACTACGCCAACGCCATCTTCCTCAAGAGCGAGGCGCGTCTGAACCTCTGCCAGCCCGGCGGCAAGGAGACGCTCCGGATGCTGAAGAAGCTCGACGAGGAGTTCGGCACGGGCGACGCCGCCGCGCCGGCCGCGGCCGCGGCCGCGGACAAGGCCGCCGACCTCGGCCCCCTCGGCTTCTGCCGCGAGAACCCGGTGGAGGCGATCTTCCTCGGCCGTCGCCGGCTCAACGAGCCGGGCGGCGAGAAGGAGACGTGGCACGTCGAGTTCGACCTCAGGGACACGCCGATCAGCTACGAGGCCGGCGATTCGCTCGGCCTGTTCCCGGCCAACGCGCCGGCGCTCGCCGACGCGGTGATCGCCGAGCTCGGCGCCCGCCCCGAGCGGGTGATCGGCGGCAAGACCCTGCGCGACCGGCTGATCGCCGACTACTCGCTCGGCGCCGCCCCCGACGGGCTCTACCAGCTGCTCTCGCTGCTGACCTCCGGCGAGGCCCGGCGGAAGGCCAAGGCGCTCTCGGCCGGCGAGGACCCGGACGGCGACGCCGCCTATCTCGACGTGCTCGGCGCCCTGCACAAGTTTCCCGGCGCGCGCCCGGACGCCGAGGTCTTCCTCGAATCCCTCGACGAGCTGCAGCCGCGGCTCTACTCGATCTCGTCCTCGCCGAAGATGGATGCGGGCAAGGTCTCGCTGACGGTGGACGCGGTGCGCTACAACCACCGCTCGCGCCTCCGGCTCGGCGTCGCCTCGACGCATCTCGGCGAGCGCATGCCCGAGCAGACCCGGGCGAAGATCTACCTGCAGAAGGCGCACGGCTTCGGGCTGCCGAAGGACCTCGCCACCGACGTGATCATGTGCGGCCCCGGCACCGGCATCGCGCCGTTCCGGGCCTTTCTGCGCGAGCGCGCCGCGACGCAGGCGCCTGGGCGCAACTGGCTGTTCTACGGCCACCAGCGCCAGGCGAGCGACTTCTTCTACAAGGACGAGCTCACCCGGATGCGCGACGACAAGGTGCTGACGCGCCTGTCGCTGGCCTGGTCGCGCGACGGCACCGAGAAGACCTACGTCCAGGACCGCATGCGCGAGAACGGCGCCGACCTGTGGAAGTGGCTGGAGGGCGGCGCCCACTTCTACGTCTGCGGCGACGCCAAGCGCATGGCCAAGGACGTGGAGCGCGCGATCATCGACGTCGCCGCCCAGCACGGCGGCAAATCCCCCGACGAGGCGGTGGCCTATCTCGGCGCGCTGAAGAAGGCCGGGCGCTACCAGGCCGACGTGTACTGAGCCGACAGGGCCGCCCTCCCGCTCGCGCGGGAAGGGCGGCCCTGGGGAAGCCCGGCCCGACTCTTGCTGCCTCCGCCGGCGCCGGCCGACGTCGTGAATACGAGGACCCTGCCATGACCGTGCACGTGCCGGAGCCCCAGGTCTCGAACCAGCAGGGCGCGAACCAGGCTGCGGCGGTTCGGACCACCTGCCCCTATTGCGGCGTCGGGTGCGGGGTGATCGCGACGCCGGACGGCAAGGGCGGCGCCGGGATCGCCGGGGACACCGCGCACCCGGCCAATTTCGGCCGCCTGTGCTCGAAGGGCTCGGCGCTCGGCGAGACGCTGGGCCTGGAGAACCGCCTGCTGCACCCGCACGTCGACGGCGCGCGGGTGTCGTGGGAATCGGCGCTCGGCACCGTCGCCGGCGCCTTCCGCCGCACGGCCGAGACCCACGGGCCGGACGCGATCGCGTTCTACCTGTCCGGGCAGCTGCTCACCGAGGATTACTACGTCGCCAACAAGCTCGCGAAGGGCTTCCTCGGCACGCCGCACGTCGACACCAACTCGCGCCTGTGCATGTCGAGCGCGGTCGCCGCCCACCGCCGGGCCTTCGGCTCCGACACCGTGCCAGGCTGCTACGAGGACCTCGACGAGGCCGACGTCATCGTGCTCGTCGGCTCGAACACCGCCTGGTGCCACCCGATCCTGTTCCGCCGGATGGTGGACGCGCGCACGACGCGCGGCACCAAGCTCGTGGTGGTCGACCCGCGCCGGACCGAGACCGCGGAGGAGGCCGACCTGTTCCTCGGCCTCAGGCCCGGGACCGACAGCGCGCTGTTCTCGGGCCTGCTGGTGCATCTCGACCGCATCGGCGCGTGCGACGCCCGCTTCGTGACCGACCACACCTCCGGCTACGAGGGCGCGCTCGAGCGGGCGCAGTCGATCGCGCCGACGCTGGCCGCCACCGCGGCGGCGACCGGCCTGTCGGAGGCGGACGTCTCCGCCTTCTTCGACCTGTTCGCCGCCACGCAGCGCGTCGTCACCGCCTTCTCGCAGGGCGCGAACCAGTCGGCGCAGGGGACCGACAAGGGCAACGCGATCATCAACTGCCACCTCGCCACCGGGCGCATCGGGCAGCCGGGCGCGGGGCCGTTCTCGCTGACCGGCCAGCCCAACGCCATGGGCGGGCGCGAGGTCGGGGGGCTGGCCAACATGCTGGCCGCCCACATGCACTTCGCGCCGGAGGAGGTCGACAAGGTCCGCCGCTTCTGGAACGCGCCGAACCTCATCACCGGCGAGGGGATGAAGGCGGTGGCGCTGTTCGACGCGGTCGCCCGCGGCAAGATCAAGGCGCTCTGGGTGATGGGGACCAACCCGCTGGTTTCGATGCCGCAGGCCGACATGATCAAGGAGGCCCTGAAGGGCCTCGACCTGCTCGTCGTCTCCGAGGTGATGGCCGATTCCGACACCGCCCGCGCCACGGCCCGGAAGACCGTGCTGCTGCCGGCCCTGGCCTGGGGCGAGAAGGACGGCACGGTCACCAATTCCGAGCGCCGGATCACGCGCCAGCGCCGCTTCCTCAAGGCGCCGGGCGAGGCGCGGCCGGACTGGGCGGTGCTCGCCGACGTCGGGCGCCGCCTCGGCCACGGCGCCGCCTTCGGCTTCACCTCGGCGGCGGCGGTGTTCCGCCAGCACGCCGCGCTGTCGGCGTTCGAGAACAACGGCACCCGCGACTTCGACATCGGCGCGCTCGCCGACATCGGGGACGCCGCCTACGAGACGAACCTGCCGGTGCAGTGGCCGCTGACGAAGCGCGGCGGCACGAAGGCGCGGCTTTTCGCCGACGGCCGCTTCTTCACCTTCGACAAGCGCGCCCGCTTCGTCGCGGTGCAGGCGCCGGCCCTGGCGCAGGCGACGAGCGCGGCGATGCCCTTCGTGCTCAACACCGGCCGGGTGCGCGACCACTGGCACACGATGACGCGGACGGGGAAGAGCCAGCGGCTCTCGGCCCATCGCCCGGTGCCCTTCGTCCAGGTGCATCCGCGCGACGCCGCCGCCGCGGGCCTGACCGAGGGCGGCCTCGCCCGGGTCTCGACCGCGCACGGGGCCGCCGAGCTGGAGGTGATCGTCACCGAGGCGGTGGCGCCCGGCAACCTGTTCATGCCGATGCACTGGAACGATTCGAACGCCTCGATGGCCCGCGTCGGGGCGCTGGTCCGCGGCGTGCCCGACCCGCTTTCGGGCCAGCCCGAGCTGAAGGCGACGCCGGCGGCGATCCAGGCTGCCGCCTACCGCTCGCGGGGCTTCCTGCTCAGCCGCGACCCGGTCGCGGCGCCCGCCGGATGGTGGTGGGCGCGCGCCACGATCGCCGGCGGCGCGGGCCTGCAATTCGCCACGCAGGACGGGTCGCGCGAGGCCATGCTGCTGATGCGCGGCTTGTTCCAGGGGCTGGAGCTCGCCGAGTACGCCGACCACGCCCGCGGCCGCTACCGCTGCGCGGTCTACGACGACGAGCGCCTCCTCGCCTGCCTCGCGTTCGGTCCCGACGCGGGCCGGCCCGACTGGGAGGCGGCCAAGGCCCTGTTCGCGGAGGCGGTGCCCGGCGCGGCCGAGCGCCGCGCCCTGCTCTCGGGCCGCGCCGCCACCGCCGGGGCGGGGCCGGTGGTCTGCGCCTGCCACGGGGTCGGGCTCGACGTCATCACGGCGACCATCGCGGGCGGTGCGGGCTCCGTCGAGGCGGTGGGCGCGGCCTGCAAGGCCGGCACGAATTGCGGCTCGTGCATCCCTGAGATCCGCAAGCTGCTGCCGGAGGCGCTTGCGCGCGACGCCGCGTAGCATCAGGTTCGTCCGTGACCCTGCCGAGATCCAAGCCGACCCTCATGAGCACGCCCCGCCAGCCGCGCGAGACCCGCGCCGGCCTCGAGCCCCTCGCCGTCCTACCCGTCTTCGTGCCGCTGCAGGGGAAGCGCGCGGTGCTGGCCGGCTCGAACGGCGGCGCGCCGTGGAAGGTGAAGCTGCTCGCCGCCGCCGGCGCCCACGTCGACGTCTACGCCGCCGAGCCGAGCGAGGAGATGCGCAACGTTCCGGGCGAGATCGTCGCCGGCAGCGTGACCCTGCACGAGCGGGCCTGGACGCCGGACGACCTGTGGGGCTCGGCCTTCTGCATCGGCGCAATGGAGGACGAGGCCGAGTGCGTCGCCTTCGTCGCGGCCGCGCGCGGCACCGGCGCCATCGTCAACGCCGTCGACCGGCCGCATCTCTGCGACGTGAAGTTCGGCGCCATCGTCAACCGCTCGCCGCTGGTGGTGGGCATCTCGACGGAAGGCGCGGTGCCGGTCTTCGGGCAGACCGTGCGGGCGCGCATCGAGGCGATGCTGCCGCGCGGGTTTTCGCGTTGGGTCGCGGCGGCGCGGGACTGGCGCGAGGGCGTCACCGCCCGCTTCCACGGGTTCAGCGAGCGCCGCGGGTTCTGGGAGCGCTTCTCGGACCTGGCCTTCGCCGAGCCCGACCGGGCCCCGACGCAGGCCGACCTCGACAGGCTGCTCGCGCAGACCGAGGCCGCGCCGAAGGGCGGGGCGGTGACGCTGGTCGGCGCCGGGCCGGGCGATGCCGAGCTGCTGACGCTGAAGGCGCTGCGGGCCCTGCGCAACGCCGACGTCATCCTCTACGACGACCTCGTCGCCCCCGAGATCCTGGACTACGCCCGCCGCGAGGCGCGCACGATGCTGGTCGGCAAGACCGGCCACGGCCCTTCCTGCCGCCAGGACGACATCAACGCGCTGATGGTCTCGCTCGCCAAGTCCGGCAAGCAGGTGGTGCGCCTCAAGTCCGGCGACCCGCTGATCTTCGGCCGCGCCGGCGAGGAGATCGAGGCCTGCCGGCAGGCCGGCATCCCCGTCGCCGTGGTGCCCGGGATCAGCGCGGCGCAGGGCGCGGCCGCCTCCCTCGGCGTCTCGCTCACCCACCGCGACGCGGCGCGCCGCCTGCAATACGTCACCGGCCACGACCGCCGCGGCGCGCTGCCGGACGACCTGAACTGGGGCGCGCTCGCCGACCCTTCGGTCACCACCGTGGTCTACATGCCCAAGCGCACCCTGCGGGTGCTGCTGGAACGCGCGGTGGCCGAAGGCTTGGCACCGGCGACGCCCGCTCTGGTGGTGTTCAACGCGACGCGGCCCAACCAGGCGGCGCTGCGGGGCACGGCGGCCGATCTCGCGGAGCGGGTCGAGGCTTCGCTGCTCGAAGGACCGGCGATCCTGATGGTGGGCGACGCGCTCAAGGAACAGAGTGTCGCGGACTGCGTCGAGCAGGCGCAGATCGCGATCTAGACCCGGCCGCTTCCCGTCTGCGGCCAGCCCGATCGTGACGCCGGACGCATCGTGAGGGCGTCGCGCGGGCACCTGCCGAACCGGGTTCCAGGCCAGGGAGGCGCACGACGGAACGCGGGCCTGAGGCAAAGCGCCGGGGGCCTCCGAGGTGCCCCGACCTTGCCTCCCGCGGCCGCCCATGCTGTTCCAGCGGCCGTCGCGAGAAGGTCACCTCCATGCGCCGCGCCCTCCTGCCCATCATCGCCTTCGTGCTCGGCTTCGTCGGGCTCACGGCGGCGGCCGTGTTCACGCTGATGCCGGAGCGGACGGAGGTGGCGGCCTCGAGCGTCGGCGGGCCGTTCGCGCTGGTCGACCAGGACGGCAAGGCCGTCACCGAGGCCGACTTCGCGGGCGCCACGCACCTCGTGTTCTTCGGCTTCACCCACTGCCCCGACATCTGCCCGACCACGCTGCAGCAGATCTCGGACGTGCTGGCGGCGTTGGGGCCGAAAGCCAAGGCGATGAAGGTCGCCTTCATCACCGTCGATCCCGAGCGGGACACGCCGGCGAGCCTCAAGGCCTACCTGTCGAGCTTCGATCCGCGGATCGCCGGGCTCACCGGCAGCCCGGCGCAGGTGGCGGCGGCCGTGAAGGCCTATCGTGCCTACAGCCGCAAGGTGCCGGGCAAGGACGGCGACTACACGATGGAGCACACCGCGCTGGTCTACGTGATGGACGGCAGGAACCGCTTCCTCGGCGCGCTCAACCTGATGCGCCCGGCCGACGAGACCGCGGCGGAGCTCGCGCGGCGGATCTGAGCATCCGGCGCGGGCCTCACGCCGCCGGGCGCCGCGGACGCAGCAGGCCGCTGCGCGAGGTGCGCGACAGCCCGTGCTCGGTCTTGTTCCAGCGCGAGGGCGCGCGGACGAACTCGATCACCGCGAGCCACGCGGCGACGCTGACCAGGGCGAAGTAGAGCAGCATCCCGGGCACGAACCACAGCAGGTCCCACCAGCCCCGGCGGATGCAGCCGAGCGCCGCCGGCAGGACCAGGGCCGCGGATCCCGCCAGGAACAGGGTGATCGCGACGGCGAGCGGCAGGTTCGGCCAGGGCTCGGGCGCGGCCGGGATCTCCTGGAGCAAGAAGTCGGCGCCCGCCCAGACGAGGAAGATCGGATAGACCAGGGCCGAGGCGACGGCGCCGGGCAGCAGCGTCACGGCGCAGAGCGCGTCGAGGCGCCCGAGCTGCCGGCAGGTCTCGGCGGGGCGGCGGCCGTAGGTGACGGTGGTCTGCAGGAACCCCTTCATCCAGCGGACGCGCTGGTGCAGCCAGGCCGGCAGGTTGTTCGGCGCCTCCTCGATCGTCGCGCTCGGCAGGTCGCCGACCTCGTAGCCGGCGCAGGCCAGCCGCATCCCGAGATCGGCATCCTCCGTGACGTTGCGCGCGTCCCAGCCGTGCAGCTTGCGCAGCACCTCGGTGCGCACGTGCGGCCTTATGGAGCAAATGCACCAAATAGCGGCCTAGGTCAATGCGTATGCCATCGCCTATGATGGCAAAATGCAGGATCAGACGCTCATCAATGGGTTGCTTGCCAAACGCGAGGAACTGGCCCGAGAGAACGCCGAACTACGCGAGCGAATGGCGATCCTCGCCAACGACATCGAAGCCGTAGACAGGGTGCTAGAGTCGTGCGGCTTCAAGGGCGAGCTAGAGGGCTCCACGCCCCGTGCGGCCCGCATCGTCCTGTTTTACCGCAACGAGCTTCGGGACTACCTCTTGGCCGAGCTACGCAAGGCAGGGGAGCCTTTGACGGCCCGCCAGCTTGCGCTTCTTGTCTGCCAGACAGAGGGGAAGGACGGGCGGGACCGGCGCCTGCTGGCCGATGTCACGCGTCGCGTTGGCTGCGCACTCAGGAAGATGCGCGCGAGCCGGATTGTGGAGGGAGAACGGACGCAGGCGGGGCAGGTGTGGAAGACACAGGGCTAAAATGAAAATGGCCCGCGTAGCGGGCCATTCTTTCAAGAAGCTGCACGGATTTTAGGCTCGTAAACTCGCGGCCTATTTTTGAGGGCAGCGCGCAGTTCTGCCTGAATTTCAAGCGTCACGCGCTCCATGGACTCTCGCTCTGAGCTCGTCAGCAGACGAGCATTCTGAGAGGAGGAACCGTCCCTCGTGCTCCGTAAGGCAGGAAAGCTCATAGCCCATCTCCGTGCCAAAAATTGCGGGTAGCGATCCATTATCAACGTTAGTAAGCCCATCCAAGGTCCCGGCCGCAAGAGAAATCTGCGCATGGCTCCCATCGCGAGCGGCGAGCGTGGTCATGCAGATAACGGTTCCCCCTTGCGACTCTATGAACCCTCTGAGGCTTGTGATCGTCCCGCCGAGAGAACACACATCGTCCGCGATGACGTACCTCCGCCCAGCAATGACCTGCCCGTAAAATTCCGGCTCGTTCGCTAGTCTGAACCAGTTGTCCTTGATAAAATCCCGACTGGTCGTCTTTCTCTGGTAGATCCCAGATCCAGGTTCCCATCGCATCTGGTCCGCCAGCCATTCGGCATAGCCTAGGGCAAGCGCATTCTGGGTCTCACCGATTGTGGGAGCTGGAGAGATCACGATCGGAGGGGTGGTGCCTCCAGGCTGATGGCAAGCATCATGGATTTTATCGAGTGTGGCTTCTACGCACAGGTCGTCGCAAATTTTGAGAGCGGCGATCGCATTCCTGCGCCTCTTTGCCGCCATGTAGAGCGGGTGGTCTCCAAGCGTGACTATGTCGGGGTCATCTGACTTCCATGGGCGATGGCATAAGAGAGGAGGAAACGCGTTTGGCCACGGCGCGCGCAACGACTTCTCCTCAGGGCTCATGATTTAGGGATTGGGTCGCCGGCATACAGTCTTGCCCCAGCCGGGGCAACGACGTTCCAATTAGTGCGACGGGGTGCATACGTTTTCTCTGAAGTTCAAGCTGCCTCGTGCCGCTGCCAGTACCCCTTCCACGTCCGACTGACGCCTGATGCCATCGCCAAGCCGATGACGTTGGCATAGGCGATCCCATTCGGGAGGCGGCGATTGTCCTCCTTCCAAGCGGCCTCAGCGGCGTACTGGTAGAGGTAGCGGGCCGTGACGAAGTGGTGCTGACCCGAGACCATGCGGCGAAGGCGGGCGAAGTAGCTCTCGGCTTGGTTCGTGTTGGCGCCATCGGCCGAGTAGGCTTCGGTATGATTGATCCGGCCGGCATCGGGGAACGACGCCTCAAGCGCATCCCAGTGGTTCGCCTCATCAGCAAACACCTTCGTGCCCTTGGCAACGTAAGCCTCAGCGAGAGCCACGCCCTCGGCCTCGCGCTTGGCGACGAACGTCAGGGTGCGGCCCTTGCGCTGGCGCATGACGATGACGACCCGGCGACCGTCCGACAGGTGCGCCTTGAGGCGGCGGTCCTTGCGGTCGTCCTTCCGGTTCTCAGGGCGAACCGAGCCGCCGAAGTAGGCGCCGTCGATCTCGACTTCGCCCGCCAGGGTGGCGCCACGGGTCTCAAGCGACAGGGCCTCGCGCAGCTTGTGCGCCAGGACGAAGGCGGTCTTGTAGGACACGTCGAGATCGCGCCCGAGCTGCAAGGCCGAGAGGCCCTTCACCGCGTTCACGAAGATGGCGATGCCGGCGCACAGGTCGGTGAAGGCCAGCTTGCGCGAGGCAAAGATCGTCCCGCTAGTCACGCTGAACTGCGTGCCACAGCCGGCGCACTTGAAGCGGCGACGGGTCGAGATGTTGTAGTGGTCGAGGCATCCGCACTTCGGGCAAACGGGCTCGCCATCCGTCTCGGGCCAGCGAAGGCGCCGGAAGGTGTCGTAAGCCGCGTCCTCGCCAGCCTTGTAGATCGCCTTGATCGACAGGGTGCGGGCGGCTGCGGAGAGGAGGAAGTGGGAAGACATTGCCATCGCTTCCAGTGCTTATGCATCGCATATGATGGCATAATCGCACCGTAGTCAAGGGCAAAAGCATCGCCTATGATGGCATGAGCCATTGTGAGGGATGCATGATAACGGACAGAACAAACGTGGCGCCCGACGAGGAGTGGGACGCCAAGGTGAAGGCGATCCTCAAGGCCGAGTTGAAGCGGAAGGGCGTTACCTACGGGCAGCTAGTCGACAAGCTGGCGGCTGTCGGCGTTAAGGAAACGGAGCCGAACATCCGCAACAAGCTTGCGCGTGGGAAGTTCACGGCCGTATTTATGGTTCAAGTTCTAACGGCCATCGATGCAAAAGAAATACGCATTTAGGATTAGTCGGCCGTCTGTATACGGTCCAATTCTTTGGCGTTCAGAACTACAGAAGGCTTTATTCCGGTTCTATCGTCTGTGACTATTACCAAAAAATCGCAGTACTGCTCGCTTCCGTCAGGAAGTACGAATACTATTCTGGCTTTGTTGGGCCCCGCAAGCATCGACATATTCTCATTGGGACGGCCAATTGAGTATTTTACGGAGCCAAATATATCCCGATGCGTAGCTTCGGACTTTATGGCAATGTCTTCTGATATGTATTGACCTTTATAAATGCTATGCAAATCTAATAACGGAACTCTCATTACTTTTGACCAGCTCTCCGCTCCTAGAAGTTCTCGCCATGAAAAATCCAGAAGAACCCTTACCTTTTCCAGGTGCAATCTGGAGATGGCAGAAAAGCTAATCTTATCACCAGTGCTATAGACTGAAATTTTATCGAAAGCTGAATTGCTGCTATTTTGTTGTGATGCAACCAAAACATGTTTATCATCCGCCGCCGTAGCAGGAGCCGCCGCCCAATCACGGGCGATCATTACCGCGGCGACCAAACAGCCAAATATGCAGATGGAAAGCAGTATGTAAGCCAAGCGGCATCTGCCTGTCTTAGCTCTCCCTGTGAGCGCCGCGCCCACAAGTAAGAGGCTCAAGGTGACCGCCAATGAGGCGCACCCGATGCCCGCAATGCCGAACTTATCAGCAAAGCTCAACAGGTCTGTCGCGAGCCCGGCAGTTACGGCAGCTCCCGTGACGCCAGTCATCGCGAGGGCACCCAGAATGTATGGCCCTGCTGCCGAGCAAAATTCGAGGAATTTGGTAACTGGCTCCAAACGCTTGAGCAAGTGAAAGCCCCTCGTAGGCAGATTGGCTGTCGCGCCAGATAGGGCCTAGCTCGACATTGTGCCCCGAGATTGACGCCGTATGAGGCCCACTGTCTATGGCTCAGATGATTGCATGCTGCATCGCTCATAATGATACCCGCCATCGCCTTGGTGCATTTGCTCCATAAGGCCGCGCACGTGCATCGAGGTCCCGCCGAGCGGCATCGGCAGGCGCCACTGCGCCAGCGCCGGATTGAGCACGTCGAACAGGCCCGCATACTCGATGGCGAAGCACCGGGCGATCCAGGAATCCTCCGCGTTGTCGATCACCAGCCGGCCCTGGAGGCAGGCGGTGCGGGCGGGCGCCCGCGCGAAGATCTCGGCGGCGAGCCGGAGCTGGCCGGGATCGGGCACGTCCTCGGCGTCGTAGACCACGAGCAGCTCGCCGCGGGCGAGCGGCAGGGCGACGTTGAGCGCCCGCGGCTTCGTCCGCGGCCGGCCGTCGGGCACCGCGATCACCTCGAAGCGGGCGGGCAGGGGGACCTCCGCCAGCGCGGCGATGGTGCCGGCATCGTCGGCCTCGACGACGAACTTCAGGTCGAGCTTGGCCGCCGGATAGTCGAGCCGGGCCAGCGCCGAGACGAGCCGCGGCACCACGCGGGCCTCGCGATAGAGCGCCACGAGGACGGTGTAGGTCGGCAGGTCGCGGTCGCTCAGGGGCGAGGCGATCGGCGGCGGGACGGTCGGGACGCCGACGAACACGGCGCCGACGCGGAAGATCGCCATCACCAGGAACAGCGTCTGCGCCGCCACGACCAGGATCATCGCGAGGAACGGGGGCAGGGCCTCGAACACCACGATGCCGGCGCACGCCACGAGCGCGACCAGCGCCAGGGCCGGCCCCAGGGGACGGCTGCCGAAGGCCCAGTCCGGCGCCTTCGCCTCGAGGTCGTCGACCGCGTAGCCGGCGATGGCCTCGGGGATCGCCGCGAACAGGGCCGCGCGCAGGCGGGTCGGGCTCGTCACCGCCGGCATCCGCCCGCGCGGGCTGCGCCCGGCGAGCAGCTCGGCGATCTGCCGCCCGCGCGGCGCCAGTACCGCCGGGGCGGGGGCCCCGAGGACCAGGGGCGCCATGCCGAGCGAGAGGCTGTCGGGAAAGCGCGCGCCCATGCCGAGCGGGATCGGCCCGTCGAGATACGCCGCGTCGAGCGCGCGGGCGAGCGCCCGGTAATACGGCTCCTCGTCCATCAGCCCGGCCCGCAGCAGCGCGGTTGCCGCATCGGTGCCGCTCGCCTCGGCCAGCGCCGCGGCCCGGCGGAGCAAGGCCGCGTCGACGCCTTCGGCCGCCAGGAACGCGATCTCCGGCGGCAGGCCCGGTGCGCCGAGGGGCGGGCCCAGGAAACGGAGGAACGACACGGGGCCGGCTGCCGTCGGCTCCGGGACGTGCTAAGGCGGGGGCGTGAGCCGGACCCCCTCCCCATCGCGCCGTCGGCGCCCCGCGATCATAGGTGCGCCCGGCCCCGGCGCAAGCACGATGTCCTCGATCAAGACTATTCTCTTAGCCATCGGCCTCTGCGTCGCGACGATGCCGCAGGCGGGCGCCCAGGATCGTGCCGGTCAGGTGCGTGCCGGCCAGCCCGCCGCCGGCAGCCCCGCGCCCGCCGCCGTGACGGTGCCCAACTTCTGGAACCCGCGCAGCCGCGGCGAGCGGGTCGAGGCGCCGCAGACCGGCCGGGCCGTGCGCTTCCTGACCGACGACGAGTTCCCGCCGATGCACTTCGCAGGCCCCGACGGAAACCCGACGGGCTTCGTGGTGGAGCTGGCCCGCGCCGTCTGCGAGAAGCTGTCGATCACCTGCACCGTGCAGGCCCGGCGCTTCGACACCCTCCTCGACGGCCTGACGGACAAGCAGGGCGACGTCGTCGCCGCCGCGATCCCGCTGACGCCGACGCTGCGGGCGACGTTCTCCGCGACGCGCCCGTATTTCCGGTGGCCGGCGCGCTTCGCCGCCCGCGTCGACCGCGGCCTGCCGGCTCCCTCGGCGAGCGCGCTGGCGGGCAAGTCGGTGGCGGTGGTCGGCGGCAGCGCCCACGCCGCCTACCTCCAGGCGTTCTTTCCCAAGGCCGAGGCGAAGCCGTTTTCCGACCTCGCCGCGGCGGAAGGCGCGGTGAAGCGCGGCGAGGCCGACTACGTCTTCGCCGACGGGCTCGGCCTCGCCCTCTGGGTCGGCGGCCTGGAGGCGGGCAATTGCTGCGCGCTCGTCGGCGGCGACTACCTCGAGAACCGCTACTTCGGCGAGGGCATCGGCCTGATCACCCGGCCCGAGGACGCGGCCCTGTCGCGCGCGCTGGACGACGCGCTGCAGCGGGTGTGGGACGACGGGAAGTACACCGAGCTGTACCTGCGGTTCTTCCCCGTCAGCCCGTTCTGATCCGCATTGCGTCCGGGACCGACGCGTCTCCTTTTCCGCAGGCGTTCCTGCGGGTATCCTCGGCGCGGTCCTGCAAAGGGGTGGTCCTGCGAAGGGGTGGTCCTGCGAAGGGGCGGTCCTGCGAAGGGGCGAGCCCGCAAACGGCGTGAGGCGGCCATGACGGCTCCGAGCCCGTTCGAGCGCATCCTCGCCGCCCGCGTCGCGGACCGTCACCGGACGGCGCGAGGCCTCGCGGCACGGATCGTGTCCGACGTCGAGGCGTAGCGTCGCGCGATCAGCCTCATCGGCTCGCTGGCGACCGGGCGTTTCCGGCTGCATTCCGACATCGACCTCCTGGTGCGCGGGCCGATCGATCCGGCCGAACGCGCCGCCGTCGAGCGGGCGGTGGCTGCGGTGATGCGCGGCACCGGCATCCCCTACGACCTGATCTATGCCTGCGATCTCACGCCGTCGCAGCGGGAGGCATTCGAGAAGGCGGTCCCGTGATCGCGTCGCGACTGCCCGCCTTCGCCAAGCCTGGTCCGAAGCTCGACCGCGCGGGCCGCGAGCTGGCGAACCTCGACGCGTTCCTCGCCGGATACGACGCCCTCCCGCCGGAGCAGCGGACGACGTGGGGGCGGCTCACGGCGATCGCGGCCGCCCTTCACAACGCTGACAACGGCATCGAGGACGTGCTGCTCGGCATCGCCAAGGACGTCGACGGGGCCGCGCCGACCGGCGACACCTCGCACCAGGACCTGCTCGATCAGATGCGGGCGCAGATACCCGGCCTGCGTCCGGCCGTGCTCGACGACGAGCTCTACGTTTCGCTGATGGAGCTGAAGGGCTTTCGGCACCGCGTGCGGCACAATCACGGGTTCGACCACGACGCCGGCCGGACGGAGCAGAACCGGGCGCTGATGCAAGCGACCTTCCCGAAACTCGTCGAGGCCGTCAGGACGTTGGAGAACCGGCCGACGGGATCGGGGGCCGACGACCCGGCCGAGCGGCCGTAAAAGTCGATTTCGCATCGCGGCAAACCTTATTAGGGTGCCGCACCCGCGAAGATCCCGTGTCACAGTCCAGCGTCCCAGCCCATGTCCGCGCCCCTCCACCTCGACCCCGACCTGATCGAGGCCGCCGCCACCGCCGCCGCCTGGCCGTTCGAGGAGGCGCGCAAGCTCGTGGCCCGGCTGGAGCGCCGGCCGAAGCCGGAGGTGCTGTTCGAGACCGGCTACGGGCCGTCGGGGCTGCCGCATATCGGCACCTTCGGCGAGGTGGCGCGGACCTCGATGGTGCGCCACGCCTTCCGGGTGCTGACGAAGGACGCCGTGCCGACGCGGCTGATCGCGTTCTCCGACGACATGGACGGCCTGCGCAAGGTGCCCGACAACGTGCCCGAGCGCGCGATGCTGGCCCAGCACCTCAACCAGCCGCTGACCCGGGTGCCCGATCCGTTCGGCACGCATGACAGCTTCGGCGCGCACAACAACGCGGAGCTGCGCCGCTTCCTCGACGCCTTCGGCTTCGACTACGAGTTCCGCTCGGCCACCGACTGCTACCGCTCCGGCGTGTTCGACGCGGCCCTGATGCGGGTCGCGGAGCGCTACGACGCGGTGATGGCGATCATGCTGCCGTCGCTGCGCGCCGAGCGCTCGGCCTCGTATTCCCCGTTCCTGCCGCTGCACCCGGTGACCGGGGAGGTGATGCAGGTGGTGGTCGACGCGGTGCACGCGGACCGGGGAACGCTCGCCTGGCGCGACCCGAAGACCGGCGAGCCCTACGAGACCCCGATCACCGGCGGCCACGCCAAGCTGCAGTGGAAGCCCGACTGGGCGATGCGCTGGGTGGCGCTGGGCATCGACTACGAGATGGCCGGCAAGGACCTGATCGATTCGGTGAAGCTCTCCGGGCAGATCGCCCGCGCGCTCGGGGGCGAGCCGCCGGAAGGCTTCAACTACGAGCTGTTCCTCGACGAGAAGGGCCAGAAGATCTCCAAGTCGAAGGGCAACGGGCTGACCATCGACGACTGGCTCGCCTACGGCACACCGGAGAGCCTGAGCCTGTTCATGTACAACAAGCCGCGCGAGGCCAAGCGGCTGTTCTTCGACGTGATCCCGCGGCACGTCGACGAGGTGCTGAGCTTCTCCGAGCGCTACGCCGCGCAGGACGCCAAGCTGCGCCTGGGCAACCCCGTCTGGCACATCCATGCCGGCAACCCGCCCGCGCCGGAGCGGATCGGGGAGGGCGCGCAAGGGGGGTCCAAGGGCAGCGTGAGCTTCGCGATGCTGCTCAACCTCGTGGCGGTGGCCAACGCCGAGGAGCCGGGCGTGCTCTGGGGCTTCATCCGGCGCTACGCCGCCGACGTCGGCCCCGAGACCCATCCCGGCCTCGACCGGCTCGTCGGCCACGCGCTGGCCTACTTCCGCGACTTCGTGCGCCCGGCCAAGAGCTACCGGGCGCCGAGCCCGGAGGAGCGCGCGGCCCTCGACGACCTCTCCGCGTCGCTCTCCGAGCACGACGGCTCGACCGACCCAGAGGGCTTGCAGGCGGTGGTCTACGAGGTCGGGCGGCGGCACTTCCCGGACCTGTCGGGCAAGGGCAAGAGCCCGGACGGACGGCCCGGCGTGTCGCAGGCGTGGTTCACGACGATCTACAACGTGCTGTTCGGCGAGGCCCGCGGCCCGCGCTTCGGCTCGTTCGTGGCGCTCTACGGCGTGGCGGAGACCCGCGCGCTGATCGCCAAGGCGCTGTCGGGCGAGCTGCTGGCCGAGCACGCGGCGTTCACGGCGAGCCGCGCAGCGAAATCCGCCTGACGGGCGTTCGCGGGATCGTCACGCACCGCGCGTGACGCACCACCATCGGATTGGGCGCTCGGGGGCAGGGGCATGATCGTACGGGACCTCGCCGGGCTTGAGGCCATCTACGGCGACCACCTCGCCCCGGCTTCCGTGGTGAAGGAGAGCGAGCGGATCACCGCGCACTACGCCGCGCTGATCGCGGCCTCGCCCTTCGCGATCCTCGCCACCGCCGGCCCGGAGGGGCTCGATTGCAGCCCGCGGGGCGACGGTCCGGGCTTCGTCCGGGTCGTCGACCCGCACACCCTGGTGCTGCCCGACCGCCGCGGCAACAACCGGATCGACAGCCTGCGCAACGTGGTGCGCGATCCGCGCGTCGCCCTGCTGTTCCTGATCCCCGGCTCGGGGACGACCTTCCGCGTGAACGGGCGGGCCGTCGTCTCGGCCGATCCGGCCCTTCTGGAAAGCTTCGCCGTCGACGGGCAGGCGCCGCGCACCGCCCTCGTGGTCACGGTCGAGCAGGCCTACTTCCAGTGCGCCCGCGCCGTCGTCCGCGCGCAGCTGTGGGATCCCGCCCGCCACGTCGAGGCGGGGACGCTGCCGAGCCCGGGGACGATCCTGGCCGCCCTGAGCGCGGGCGAGGTCGGCGGCCGCCCCTACGACGAGGCCTGGCCGGCACGCGCGGCCGCCACCCTCTGGTAGGGCGGCCGGGCGCGCTCACGCGTTCGGCACCGCCACCTTCTGGCGCAACCCCGCGATCACCGCGCGCAGGATGTCGGCGCCCGCCTCCGCGCCGGCCTTGGCGCTCATGTCGCCGCGCACCGCGTAGATGCGCTCGTGCACGAAGGCGAGCTTGGCGATCACCGCGGGCGTCAGGCGGAACGGGTAGAGGTCGGGCTGCCCCATGCTGCGGGACAGCGAGTTCACCGCATAGGTGAGCGGCAGCCACGCCGCGATCAGCTTGTCGAGGTCGGGCGTGCGATACGGATCGAAGTCGATCACCACCGGCTCGCTGCCGCCCCGGCGCAGCTGCGGCCGCAATTGGAGCGCGAAGGTCGAGGCGGTCTCCACCGTGTCGACGATGTGCAGGTAATGCGCCCAGGTCTCGGCGAAATCCTCCCACGGGTGGCTGGTGGCGTAGGCCGAGACGAAGGATTCCTCCCAATCGCCCGGCGCGCCGTGGGCGTAGTGGTTCTGCAGGGCGCCGACGTAGTTCAGGCTCTCGTCGCCGAACAGATCGCGGAACGTCCACAGGTGCGGGCTGTTCTGGACCAGCAGGTACCAGAAGTAATGCCCGATCTCGTGGCGGAAATGCCCGAGCAGGGTGCGGTAATGCTCGCCGAAGCGGATCCGGCGCCGCTCGCGCTCGACGTCGTCGGCCTCGGCGATGTTCATGCTGATCAGGCCGTTGAGGTGGCCCGTGAGCACCGGCGGCCCGATCAGGAAGCTCTCGGACGGGTCGACCAGGAAGTCGAAGGCGAGCCCGTCGGTGTATTGCGCACGGGTGGCCAGCGGCAGGTCGAGGCGCAGCAGCGAGTAGAACAGCCGGTGCTTGGCCGCCTCGACCTGGCGCCAGCGGGTCAGGTTCCAGGCGAGCGTCAGGTCGGGGACGACGCGGTTGTGGCGGCAGGTGACGCAGAACGTCTCGGGCGCGTCGTCCGGCACGAGCCAGTTGCAGGCCGCGTGCCGGGCGTTGGCGCAGAAGCGGTAGCGCTGGCCGGGCCGCGCGTAGGCGTGGAAGGTCTGCGCCTCGGCCGAGCCCGGATGGGCCGAGCGGACCGACGGCTCGAGCGCGGAGATCTCGTGCACCTCGCAGACGTAGCCGAGGCGCCGCTGGCAGCTGTCGCAGGCCGTGCTCTCGAAGGTGAGCGGCTGGTCGCAGGCTTGGCACTGGAAGATCTTCATGGCGGGTCCCGGCGCCCGAGGCGGGCAAGCACCCTGTCGTCGAAGGCGTCGTCGGCAGTCGTCGGCGGCCGCCGCCGGGCGGACCGTCCTCGCCGCATCAAACGGGCTTGCCCGCCAAAGTTCCCGGGGGGCGCGGCACGGGGAGGACGCGGCGCGCCGCCCGGAGTCGGACGCCGCATGGAAATTGCTTGCGCCCTCCCCTTTGCCGCATAAGGCGCAGACGAGGGCACCGCCGGATTCGATCCGGACGCCACCTGCTTCGCCCAGACGAGAGTGCCCGTGTCGATCAAAGCCGCCCTGCACCACGTCACGCACTACACCTACGACCGGCCGATCGCGCTCGGGCCGCAGGTGATTCGCCTGCGGCCGGCGCCGCATGCGCGCACGAAGATCCCCTCCTACACCCTCAAGGTGACCCCGGAGAACCACTTCGTGAACTGGCAGCAGGACCCGAACGGGAACTGGCTCGCCCGGCTGGTCTTCCCGGAGAAGACCAGCGAGCTGAAGATCGAGGTCGACCTCACCGCCGACATGTCGGTGATCAACCCGTTCGACTTCTTCGTCGAGGACTACGCGCAGGCCCGCCCGTTCGCCTACGCCCCCGACCTCGTCGCCGAGCTGGCGCCCTACCGCGTCCTCGACGACGCCCAGGGGCCTGAGATCGACGGCTTCCTGGCGCGCCTGCCGTCCGAGCCGAACACCGTGCTGTTCCTGGTGGCGCTGAACGCGCAGATCAGCCGCGAGGTCGCCTACGGCGTCCGGATGGAGCCGGGCGTCCAGACGCCGGCCGAGACCCTGACCCTGAAGAGCGGCTCCTGCCGCGATTCGGCCTGGCTCCTTGTCCAGGTGCTGCGCCGCATCGGCTTCGCCGCCCGCTTCGTCTCGGGCTACCTGATCCAGCTCGTGCCCGACACCACCGCGGTCGACGGCCCCGAGGGCACCAAGACCGACTTCACCGACCTGCACGCCTGGGCCGAGGTCTACCTGCCCGGCGCCGGCTGGATCGGGCTCGACGCCACCTCCGGCCTGCTCTGCGGGGAGGGGCACATCCCGCTGGCCGCCACCCCGCACTACCATTCGGCCGCGCCGATCTCGGGGCTCGCCGAGCCGGCCAAGGTCGAGTTCGGCTTCGAGATGACCGTGGCGCGCGTGGAGGAGAGCCCGCGCATCACCAAACCGTTCTCGGACGCGGTCTGGGCGGCCATGGACGCCCTCGGCGACCGGGTCGACGCCGACCTCGTCGCCCAGGACGTGCGCCTGACCATGGGCGGCGAGCCGACCTTCGTCTCGATCGACGACTTCGAGGCGCCGGAATGGAACATCGCCGCCGTCGGCCCGTCGAAGCGGGGGCTGGCCGACAAGCTGATCCGCCGCCTGCGCGACCGCTTCGCGCCAGGCGGCATGCTGCATTACGGCCAGGGCAAGTGGTATCCGGGCGAGAGCCTGCCGCGCTGGGCCTTCGCCCTGTACTGGCGCCGCGACGGCCGCCCGATCTGGCGCGACGCCGACCTGATCGCGCGGGAGGACGGCCCGAAGACGGCCGACGCCGACGCCGCGCGTCGCCTGATCGATGCGGTCGCCGGGCATTTCGGGCTGCAGGACTACGTGATGCCGGCCTACGAGGACCCGGCGCAGTGGGAGGAGAAGCGCGCGGAGCTGCCCGTCAACGTGACGACGCAGGAGGCCAAGAGCGGCTCGGTGGAGTTCGATTCGCGCATCCACCGCGTCTACGAGCGGGGCCTCGGCAACCCGGCCGGCTTCGTGCTGCCGCTCGCGAGCCTGCCCACCGGCAAGGACGGCGATTCCGACCGGGTCTGGATCTCCGAGGCCTGGGATTTCCGCCGCGGCCACGCGTTCCTGGTGCCCGGCGACTCGCCGCTGGGCTTCCGCCTGCCGCTCGGCTCGCTCCCGTACGTGCCGCCGGAGCATTACCCCTACTACCAGCCGCAGGACCCGCTGGAGCCGCGCGAGCCCCTGCCCGAGGGGCATGCCCGCGAAGGAACCGGCGAAGGGACCGGCGAAGGGACCGGCAAGCGAACGGTCAACGGCGGCGGCATCACCGGCGTCGCGGTGCGCACCGCGCTCGCCGTCGAGCCGCGCGACGGGACGCTGCGGGTGTTCATGCCGCCGACCCAGCGCGCCGACGAGTACCTCGAGCTGATCGGCGTCCTGGAGGAAGCCGCGTCGGGGCTCGGGCTCGCGATCCACGTCGAGGGCTACGAGCCGCCCTTCGACCCACGCCTCAACGTGATCAAGGTCACCCCCGACCCGGGCGTGATCGAGATCAACGTCCACCCGGCGACCTCTTGGCGCGACGCGGTGGCGATCACCACCGACCTCTACGCCGACGCCCGCCAGACCCGGCTGGGCGCCGAGAAGTTCATGGTGGACGGGCGCCACACCGGGACGGGCGGCGGCAACCACGTGGTGATGGGCGGCGCCACGCCCGACGACTCGCCGTTCCTGCGCCGGCCCGACCTCCTGAAGAGCCTGGTGCTGTACTGGCAGCGCCACCCGGCGCTCTCGTACCTGTTCTCCGGCCTCTACATCGGCCCGACGAGCCAGGCCCCGCGCATGGACGAGGCCCGCCACGACGGCCTCTACGAGCTGGAGATCGCCCTGGCGCAGGTGCCGGGCCCGGACGAGCCCAACATCCCGCGCTGGCTCGTCGACCGGGTGTTCCGCAACATCCTCGTGGACGTCACCGGCAACACCCACCGGTCCGAGATCTGCATCGACAAGCTGTACTCGCCCGACGGGCCGACCGGGCGGCTCGGGCTGCTCGAGTTCCGCGCCTTCGAGATGCCGCCGGACCCGCGCATGAGCCTCGCGCAGCAATTGCTGCTGCGGGCGCTGGTGGCGTGGCTGTGGCGCGAGCCGCAGGTCGGCGGCTGTGTCCGCTGGGGCACGGGCCTGCACGATCGCTTCATGCTCCCGCATTTCCTCTGGGCCGACTTCCTCGACGTGCTGGAGGATCTGCGGGCCGCGGGCTACGACTTCGACCCCACGGCCTTCGAGGCGCAGGCCGCGTTCCGCTTCCCGGTCTTCGGCCGGGTCGAGCACGGCGGCGTGAAGCTCGAGCTGCGTCAGGCGCTGGAACCGTGGCACGTGATGGGCGAGGAGGGGACCAGTGCCGGCACCGTCCGCTTCGTCGACAGCTCGGTCGAGCGCCTGCAGGTCAAGGTCGAGGGCTTCGTGCCCGGCCGCCACGTCATCGCCTGCAACGGCCGGCGCCTGCCGATGACCGGCACCGGCACCGGCGGCGAAGCGGTCGCGGGCCTGCGGTTCAAGGCCTGGCAGCCGGCCTCGTCGCTGCACCCGACGATCCCCGCGCACTCGCCGCTGACCTTCGACATCCTCGACAGCTGGAGCGGGCGCGCGCTCGGCGGCTGCCGCTATCACGTCGCCCACCCCGGCGGCCGCAACTACGAGACGCATCCCGTCAACACCTACGAGGCGGAGGGGCGGCGCCTCGCCCGCTTCCAGGCCCACGGCCATACGCCGGGCAAGATCGCGATGCCGGCGCCCGAGACCAACCCCGAATTCCCGCTCACGCTCGACCTGCGCACGCCGAAGCCGACATGAGCCCGACGCTGGCGGCGGCACAGGTCACGGCAGGACGGCACGCACCGGCCGACGCGGACGCCGCGGACGAGCCGGACCGGCTCGCGCGCTGGGCCGACGGCTATCGGCCCGAACCCGGCCGGCCGGACGAATATCTCGACGCGGACGGCCGCGCGCGCGGCGCGTGGCCCCGGCTGCTCGAGCGGCTCGCGCGGCTGAGCGAGCCCGAGATCATGGCGCGCTTCGTCTCGGCGGAGCGTCACATCCGCGACACCGGCATCTCGTTCCGCATCTACGGCGACCAGCGCGAGCATGCCTGGCCGTTGGGCTCGCTGCCGCTGGTGATCGAGGCGGCCGAGTGGCGCGCCTTGAGCGCCGGGCTGATCCAGCGGGCCGAGCTGATGGAGGCGGTCCTCGCCGACGTCTACGGGCCGGGCCGCCTCGTCGCCGACGGCCTCCTGCCGGCCGCCGTGGTCGCCGGCAGTCCCGAGTTCCTGCGCCCGCTGCACGGGGTCGCGCCCCCCGGCGGGCGCTGGCTCAAGCTCTACGCCGCCGATATCGGCCGCGGGCCGGACGGGGCCTGGCGTGTGCTGGCCGACCGGACGCAGGCGCCCTCCGGCCTCGGCTACGCCCTGGAGAACCGGATGGTGCTCGGCCGCACCTTCCCGGACGTGCTCGAGAGCCTGCAGGTCGAGCGCTTCCCGGCCTTCTTCCAGGCGTTCCGCGAAGGCCTGGCGGCCGGGTCCGCGCGCTCGGACCCGCGCATCTGCCTGCTGACCTCGGGGCCCTACAGCAGCACCTACGTCGAGCAGGCGGCGCTCGCGCGCTATCTCGGGCTGATGCTGGTCGAGGGCGACGACCTCGTCATGCAGGACGGGTGCCTGCACGTGCGCACCGTCTCCGGCCTGAAGCGGGCCGACGCGGTCTGGCGCCGGATCGACGGCGACTTCCTCGATCCGCTGGAGCTCAACCCGGCCTCGCGGCTCGGCATCCCCGGCGTGATCGAGGCCTTGCGCAACGGCAGCCTGGTGATGGCCAACATGCCGGGCTCCGGCGTGGTCGAGTCGGCGGCCCTCAGCCCGTATCTCGAAGGGATCGCGCAGCGCATCCTCGGCGAGGGCCTCAGGCTGAAGAGCCCGCCGGCGTGGTGGTGCGGCGATCCGGCCGGTCTCGCCCACGTTCGGGACAACCTCGACGCGATGACGCTGCGCCCGGCCGCCACCCCGCAGCGCGGGGCGGGGCGCGACGCGATCCTCGGGCCGCAGGCGCTGGCCGCCGAGCGCGAGCGGGTGATCGCGGCCTTCCACGACCGGCCGTTCGACTTCGTCGGCCAAGACCTCGGGCCGCTCTCGACCATGCCGGCCTGGGAGCGGACCGACCGGGGCCTGCACCTCGTCCCCCGCCCCTTCGCGCTGCGCGTGTTCGCCGCCCGCACCCCCGACGGCTGGCGGGTGATGCCCGGCGGCTTCTGCCGGGTCTCGGAGCGCGAGAACGTCGACCCGATCGAGATGCGCCTCGGCATCCGCTCGGCCGACGTCTGGATCCTCTCGGAGAACCCGGTCGACACGCGCCATCTCGGGCAGCAGGCCACGCCGCGGGTCCGGCGCATCTCCGGGCACCTGCCCTCGCGGGCGGCCGACGGCCTGTTCTGGTTCGGCCGCTACGTCGAGCGGGCCGAGGCGGTGATCCGCCTCGTGCTGGCGCACCTGCGCAGCGTCGGCGACGCCGTCGTCACCGACATCTCCGGCGACACCGCGGCGCCGACCGCGCTCCGCATCCGCGCGCTCTTGGAGGAATGGGGGGCGGCCAGCTCCGCCGACATGCCGACGGCGGCACTGGCGCAGGAGGCCCTGGTCGGGCGCGAGGTCCACGGCTCCGCCCGCGCCCACGTGATCTCGGCCCGCACCAACGCGGCGACCCTGCGCGCCCGGCTCTCGGGCGAGGCGTGGCGGGTGCTCGCCGACCTGATCGACCTGCTCTCGCTGGACACCGCCCGGGCGTTCACCGAGTCGCAGCTGCTCGGCCGGGCCGAGCGGGCGCTGAGCCACATCGCGGCGCTCTCGGGCCTGACGCACGAGAACATGAACCGCGCCGCCGGCTGGCACTTCGTCGATCTCGGACGGCGGATCGAGCGGGCGATCAACACCTGCGCCTTCACGCTGGCCTTCGGCCACGACGAGGCCGGGGCCGACTGCCTCGGCGTCCTGCTCTCGCTCGCCGATTCGCAGGTCACCTACGGCGCGCGCTACATGCAGGGCGTGGCCCTCGACCCCGTGCGCGACATGGTGCTCCTCGACCCCTACAACCCGCGCTCCGTCGCGTTCCAGGCGGAGGCGATCGGCCGGCACCTGGCCGAGCTGCCGGCGCTCTCGGCCGACGGCATCCCCGAGCCGCATTGCCGGCTGGCCGCGCGGATCGTGGCGACCCTGCGCAGCGGCGAGGCCGCCGACTTCGACGGCGTCGGCCTGGCGCGGATCGAGGACGACCTGGAGCGGCTCGCCGACACCATCGCCGGCCGCTACTTCCCGAACGGGCCGCACGCCCTGCGGCCCGAGAAGCTGGCGGGCCTAGCGTGATCTACACGCTGCGCCACGTCACCACCTACACCTATGCGAAGCCGGTCGGCTTCGCGCGCTGCTCCCTGCGCCTGAAGCCCGCCGACGGCGAGGGCCAGAGCGTGCTCGAGAGCGCGGTGACGATCGACCCGAGCCCGGCGACCGCGGTGATCCGGCGCGACTATTTCGGCATCGAGACCGTCGGCATTACCCTGGACGCGCCGCACACCCGGTTCCGGGTCGAGGCGCTGTCGAAGGTGCGGGTCGAGCGCGGGCCGCTGCCGGCGCCCGAATCCGGCCGCAGCTGGGAGGCGGCGCGGATGGCGGCGATCGCGTCCCGCGATCTCGGGGCCGACGCGCCGGTCCACTTCCTGTTCCCGAGCGCCCGGGTGCCGCTGCTGCCGGCGGTGACCGACTACGCGCGGGCGAGCTTCTCGCCCGGGCGCAGCGCCTACGGCGCCGCCTTCGACCTGATGGCACGCATCCGCGCCGACTTCCGCTTCGACGCGAAGGCCACCGACGTGCACACGCCGTTGGCCGAGGCCTTCGCCCTGCGCGCCGGCGTCTGCCAGGATTTCGCCCACGTGATGATCGCCGGGCTTCGCGGCATCGGGCTGCCCGCGGCCTATGTCAGCGGGTATCTCCGCACGATCCCGCCGGCCGGGCGGCCGCGGCTTCGCGGCGCGGATGCGAGCCACGCCTGGGTCGCGGTCTGGTGCGGCGACGGCTGGCTCGGCCTCGACCCGACCAACGGCATCGGGGTTCGCGACGACCACATCGTCGTCGCCCGCGGACGCGACTACGGCGACGTCTCGCCCGTCGACGGCATCGTCAGCGGCTCGGGCAAGCAGAAGCTCAAGGTCGAGGTCGACGTCATCCCGCAGGATGAGCAGGACGAGATCGGGGCGCTGGCCCTCGTCGGCTGAGCGCGGTCGCGATCAGCGGCCCGGATCGAGCTGCAGGGTGAAGCGCTGCCGCGGGTCGCGCCGGAACGACAGCAGGTCGGCCATCGCCGCGAGATGCGCGCGCAGCCGCAGGGCCGCGGCGCCGATCCGCGGATGCGTCGACAGGGCCCGCATCCGAGCGGCGATGCCCGCGACTGCCGCGGCCGCCTTGCCGGAGACGGCGTCGGGCATCCGGCCCGCCGCGCGGCGCAGGTCGGCGCGTGGGCGCGCGGGCCCCGCCCGCTCGGGCGCCGCCACGGGCACGTAGAGCGCCTCGAAGAACGACAGGTCGAGGATGGACGCGCCGTCCGCGTCGGTGACCGCCATCACCGCGTTCAGCAGGCGCGGCTCGCCGCCGTGCTGGACGACGAGGCGGCGGATGATGGTGCGCGCCACCGCGCGCGCCTCGCCGGCGTCCCGGACGAGCTGCCCGGTGCGCTCCGGCAGGTAGGCGTCGTCGAGGCGGATGTTGAAGAACGCGTGGATCATGATCGAACGCCCCGTTCCTGGTTGGGTGGGCCGGCGGGCCCGTGCGACGGCGTCAAGCGGCCTGGGCGCCGGGGTCGACGGCGTCCACGGGCGCGGCGAGCCGCGGGTGGAAGGCGTCGGCCAGGCGCTCGAGGCGATGGGCCATGTCCCGCACCTCGTTGAGGGCGATGGACTTCTGGCCCTCCTTCACCGCGCGCGTGATGTCGCTGATCTGCGTCGTCGCGATGCGCTTCAGCTCGGTCGCGAGCTGGTCCTTGGTCATCATCGGCTTTCGGATCCCGAATGCTAGTCGCGGGACACCGTGGCGCGGCGTCCCTTACCGATCGGTTTCCCATCCCGGCGGGTCGTTGGATGAGCGGTGGACAAGTCGGCCGGCGACAGCGCGCACGACCGGCCGCGCCGCGCCGCCGACCCGTTCGGGTCGGCAGCGGGCGCGGCCGGCGTGGATTCCGTTCGCCGGCCGGTCAGGCCGTGCGGTGCTGCGGGTCGAGGCGCTCGGCGAGGCCGAAGCCGACCCGGACGAGGAGAGCCTCGAGGGTCGCCTTCATCTCCGGCGTGCCGGCCTCCTCGATCAGGCCGTGCGCCTCGATGCAGATCTCGGCGAGGCGCTCCATCGGGTTGTCGGGTTCGGTGGAAGCGGGAAGGGTCTGTCGTGTCATCGGTTCGTTCGCGGGTTGGCGTCGATCGGGGTCCGGCGGCATCGCGCCGGAACGGATGGGGTCAGCTCGCCAGGCGCTGCGGCAGGGCGGGGCGCGCGGTCAGCACGGAGGCGGCGTCGTTGCGGGTCTCGCGCAGGCGCCGGAGCGTGCGCACGTCGAAAGCCGCGACCACGGCGAGGGTGTCCTCGCCGGCGATCCGGCAGGGCAGGCCGAGGGGGGTCACCCGGAAATGCAGCTGCACGAGGCGCAGCAGCCAGAGCGGGTTCATCTCGATGACGATCGACTCGATCCCGCTCTCGAGACCCCACTCGACGATGCCGGCCAGGAGCGCGCTTCCGACCGGGCTCAGGATGCGGCCGCGGTCGCGCACGTCGCGCTGCACGGCGTAGCGGGTCCACTCCCAAACCCGCGCGCTCCGGGGCGCGGGGACCTCGCAGAGCTCCGGCAGGACTTCGGTGAGCAGGTAGGGGCGGGTGGTCGGCAGCATGCGCTGGTAGCCGACGACGCGGTCGCCCTGCATCGCGAGCATGTGGACGGCGTGGCCGTCGTCGAACTGGTCGATCTCGCGTCCGTCGGGCTTGGCGAGGTCGTGCCAGCCCTTCTCCTCGACGAAGACTTGATGACGCAGGCGATAGGCCTGCTCCATGGCATCGCGGTAACGATCGATGTTCTCGGGCGTGACGATATGGATCAAAGCGGCCTCCATTGGATGGCCGGCAGTATCGTCTCTAAGTATTCGTCCGAAAGTACGCGTTCGCGTACCATTCTCGACTGCGAACCTGCGGAACTTGACTGGATCCGGTCAATCCGCGCGAGCATCCCCGCGCGCGCGCGCACGCCGGACGAAGCATGCTTTCGACGAAGCGGTCTTCGAGGTCGGAGGCGCGCGGCGCCTACTTGAGGAACCCGCGCCGGAATCCTTCCGCGACGGCGTGCGTCCGGCTCGCGGTCCCGAGCTTGGTCCGGATCGAGCGCAGGTGCTTCTCGGCGCCGTGCTCGGAGATCGACATCAGCTCGCCGATCTCCCACTCGGTCTTGCCGTCGGCGGCCCATTGCAGGGCCTCGCGCTCGCGCGGCGTCAGCCGGACCTCCGGCCGCGGCGGCCCTTCGCTCAGCACGATCGAGCGGCCGAAGGCGTAGCTCGCCACGAGCTGCAGCATGCCGCGCAGCTCCGGCGAGGGATCGAACCGCTCGGCCCCGAAGCTGAACCCCGCGACGCGCCCGTCGAGGGTGATCAGCGGCACGGTGAAGCCCTGGCGCAGGCGGAAGTCGCCGGCCTCCTCCATCACCCGCCGGGCGGCCGCGTCGGCGCGGTATTCCGGCTCGATGTCGGACCACCGGAACGCGGTCAGGTCCGTGGTCAGGCGCTGGATGGTCGGGTCGCGGAACAGGTGGCCGGCCTTGAAGTAGCGGTCGGTCCAGCCGGCCGGCGTGCTGTCGAGCAGGACGTGGGCCGCCTGGTCGCGCCGGCTGGTGCCGGGCATCGGGATGATGCCGGCGAACGTGCTCTCCACGCCGAGCTTGGACACGGCGGACAGCAGCGTGCGATTCAGATCGCCGACGGAGCCGGCCCGGTCGAACGCCTGGAACAGGCCGTAGGTGACGTCGATCGCCTTCGTGATCATGTGTTGCGCAGCCGTTTCGCAGGAGCCGTCCGACGGAGCCGGCCGTCGTCTTCCGTACGCGAACTGGGTCGCCATCCCACCATGCGGCTGGACAGACACCATCCTGCCCTGTTTATAGGGGATTGAAAGTTTATTCTAGGTTGTATAACGAGACGCATGACGTGAGGAGTCCGACGTGGACGACGGCCGGAACAACGGATCGGACCGATCCGAACGGGCGCGGATCCTGCTGGGGAAGATCGCGGAGCTCCTTCGTGTCGACACGGCGTTCTTCCTCTCGCCGCGTTCCGGCGCGCCGGGCTCCGACGCGGACCCCGCCGAGTTGCTGCGCCTGTTCCAATCGATCGGCGATCCGGACCTTCGGCGCTCGGTGATCGCCATGCTCAAGGACCTCGAGGCGAAGGACGATACGCGCCGCGACTCCTGAGAGCTGCAGGACGGCGCGGCGGCCCCCGCGTCCTCGCGCCCGATTGCCCTCCGGCGCGCCCGGATGATCTCTGGACGGCGTGTTCCACACCCCCGAGGCCCGCGTGTCCCGAATTTCGACCCCGTCCCGAGCGGGCATTCGCCCCGCCCTGCGTCACCTTGCCTCACGTCTCGTCGTTCCGCTTCTCGCGCTCGCTTCGGGGAGCGCGCCGGCCGCGGCGCTCGAGGGCGGTGCCGCGGGCCGGTCGGGCGATGCGCTCGCGCAGGCCACCGTCGGGCTCGGGACCGTGACCGCGCCCGAGGACGGCCTGCACCTCTCGCGCTGCACCGGCGTCCTGATCGCACCCGACCTGATCCTCACGGCGGCCCATTGCGTCAACGGCGATCCGCTCGGCTCGCTCGTGGTGTTCTTCCGCGGCAGCGAGCCGGTGAAGCCGGTCCGCACCGCCCGGGTGATCGCGCGCTACAGCCCGGATCCCGGTCAGATGACCTCGAACGTCGTCGACGTCGACCTGAACAGCCTCTCGCTCGACCTCGCCGTGCTGCGCCTCGCCGAGCCGGTGCGCGACCGCGTGCCGGTGCCGCTCGCCACCGACCCGAGCCGGGTGCCGAGGAGCCTGCGGGTCGCCGGGACCGGCGTGTCGGGCCGGGTGGTCGGCCGGCTGCGCACCGCGATCCTGACGCCCGTCGCCGCGTCGAGCACCGGGCTGACGATCGCCCGCGTGAACGGCGGCCGCGTCTGCTTCGGCGATTCCGGCGGCCCCGTGGTGGGGCAGGACCGGCGCGGCGTGTTCGTCTGGGGCGTGGCGAGCGCGGTGCTGTCGCGGCAGGCCCCGTGCGGGAGCCTCGTCGTGATCGCGCCGGCGGCGCAGGTCTTCACCAGCAGCGGGATGCGCTGACGCCGCGCCCCGGGGTTTTTCGCATCGTCCGATGCAACGCCGGGCCCGTGCCGATGTTGAACCGGCACAGCGTGCCTGCGTCGCCGTCGTGCCGAGTTCCGCCCATTCTCGATCGTGCGGGCTTCCCATGCTCTACGAACGCCTGCTCGACCTCGCCCCGGGGGCGCGGCTCGAACGCCGCCTCGCCGAGCGCGTCGCGGCCCGCCTGGTGATCGGGCTCCTCCTGAGCCTTCCCCTCTGCGCGGTCGCCGCGTTCCTCCTGGCCGCCGGTGCGATCCACGCCGTCCTGATGGGCGTCTGGGATGCGGGACGGATCGCGGGGCTGCTGATCCGGGACGCGTGCGAGCGCGCGCTCGCGCCGCCGATCACGCCGCGCTGACCGGCGGCCGTCGCCATCCGGGAACGCCCGGTCGCATCCGGGGTTGGTAGCCGCGCCGAACTGGTGCACCGCTCCCGGCCCCCTTCTGGACGACGGCACCGCTCGATGCAGGATCGCACCCCCGAGAGCACCTTCGCGCTGACCCTCGGGATCCTGCGCGAGAGCGGGCGCCTGGTCGGGCGGACCCTCGACCTTGCGCGGACCGAGATCGACGGCAACCTCCGGGCGCTGATCGGCCTGTTCGCGCTCCTGGGAACGATCCTCGTGCTGCTCGTCGCGGCGTTCTTCGTCTTCCTCGACGCGATGGTGAAGGCGCTCGCGGCGCTGATCGGCTCCGAGGTCGTGGCCGCGCTGATCGTCGCGAGCCCGTTCCTGGTCGCCGCCGGCCTGCTGGCGTCGTTCGGCCTGCGCCGCATCGCGCGCGCCACCCGGATCGAGCGCCCGAAGGCCCGCGGACGGGCCGCGCTCGCGGCCGGCGCCTGACGCGGCGCGCGCGGCGCGAGGCCCTGGATCACGCCCCTCGCGGCGCCCTCCAACCGCTGGTACAGGGGCGTTCCTGCAGCCACGCCGCCGGACGGCGGGAGGACATCCGTGACTTCTTGGGTCCATGTCGACACCGGTCTCGTGCCCGGCGAGGAGACCACCCTGCGCCTGATGCGGCAGGGCGACGCCTTCGCGATCACGGTCGGCAACCAGGACCTGATGCGCGACCGGCACTGCGAATCCGAGCGGGCGCTGGCGACCCTCGTCGCGGCGCGGCTTCGGGACCGGCCGAAGGCGCGCGTGCTGATCGGCGGCCTCGGCATGGGCTTCACCCTGCGCGCGGCGCTCGGCGCCTTCGGGCCGGAGGCGGAGATCGTCGTCGCCGAGCTCGTGCCCGCGGTGGTGGCGTGGGCGCGCGGGCCCCTGGCGCACCTGTTCGACGGCAGCCTCGACGATCCCCGGCTGGCCCTGCACGAGGCGGACGTGAACCGCCTGATCCAGTCCGGCCCGGCGGCGTTCGACGCGATCCTGCTCGACGTCGACAACGGCCCCGAGGGCATGGTCCGGGGCGAGAACAACCGCCTGTACGACGGCTGGGGCCTGAAGCGCGCCCATTACGCCCTGCGCCCGGGCGGCATCCTCGGCGTCTGGTCCGGCCGGCCGGACCGCAAGTTCAAGGCGCGGCTCGCCCGCTCGGGCTTCTCCGTCGAGGAGGTCCGGGTGCGCTCGCGTGCCAGCGGGGAGGGGCCGCGGAACGTCCTGTGGCTCGCCACCCGGACGGGGCCGGCGGCGGTGCCCCCCGTCCGCGCCGATGCCGTCCCGACCCCGGCCGCCTAGAGGATCCGATCCGCGCGAAAACGGGGCCGTCAGGCCCGGAACGACAGCACGGCCCGGGTGCCGATGCGGTCGGGCACGTAGCACAGGCCCGAGCGCAGGTTCGTCGCCATCGCCCGGATGATGCGCGAGCCGAGGCCCGTGCCGCGCGGCCGTCCCTCGCCCGTCCAGCCGATCCCGTCATCCTCGACGGCGAGCTCGAGGGTGTCCTCGGCCCGGCGCCGGAGCTCGACCCGGATCTCGCCGGCCGCATTCACCGGGTAGGCGTACTTGTAGGCGTTGGTCACCAGCTCGGTCACGACCACCCCGACGGAGACCGCCTTGTCGGTGGCCAGCCGCACCGGGTCGGCGCTCAGCCGGATGGCGTGATCGCGCCCCGAGGCCCGCATCGCCGCCTGCAGCTCCTCGACGAGGCTGGCGAGATAGGCGTCGAGCTCGACCGCCTCGACGTCGTCGGAGGTGTAGAGGCGGCGGTGGATGCCGGCGATGGCCGAGATCCGCGCCTGCATCTCCTCGAGCGCCGCCTTCGCGGCCGGGTCCGAGACGGCGCTGGTCTGCATGTGCGTCAGCGCCGCCACCAGGGCGAGGGAGTTGGCGACCCGGTGGTTGACCTCGCGCAGCAGCATCACGGCGTGGTCGCGCGCCGCGCGGACCTCCGCCTCGGCGCGCTCCTTGTCGCGGCGCAGGGCCTCCTGGCGCAGCGCGGTGTCGACGGCGCCGCCGAGCAGCTCGCGGAACTGGCCCTGCACGTCCTTCCAGACGTAGTCGACCGCGCCGGCCTTCAGCGCGGCGACGGCGACCCGGCTGTCCTCGGAGCCGGTGACGTAGACCACCGGCGGCGCGTCGGGCAGGGCGCGGATCGCCGGAAGCACGTCGAGCCCGGTCTGCCCCGGCATGTGGTGGTCGAGGGCGACGACGTCGATCCCGCCCCGCGCCAGCCGCTCCAGCCCGGCATCGCCGCTGGCGGCGAGCTCGACCACGTAGCCGCGCGCGCCGAGCGCGCGCTGGACCAGGCGCGCGAGCCCGGGGTCGTCGTCGATGTAGAGGATGCGGGCCGTGCCGGCCGGGTCGGCCGCGGCGGGGGGAGGGCCGGTCATGGATTCTCGGGCACCTGGATCACCGAGAAGAACAGGCCGAGCTGGCGGATGGCGTTCGCGAAGCCTTCGTAGTTCACCGGCTTGGTGATGTAGACGTTGGCGCCGAGATCGTAGCAGCGCTGCACCTCGCGGCTGTCGTCGGTGGTGGTCAGGACCACGACCGGCGAGCGCTTGGTGTGCGGGTTGGCCTTCACCTTCTCCAGGATGTCGATCCCGGTCATGTCCGGCAGGTTGAGGTCGAGCAGGATCAGCAGGTGGCGCCGGGCGCTGGCCTCGCCCGAGCCGTCCGGCCCGAGCAGGAAGGCCAGGGCCGAGGTGCCGTCGCGGAAGGGGATGATCTCGTTGTTCACGCCGGCGCGGCGGATGTTCCGCTCGATCAGCCGGGCGTGGCCGTCGTCGTCCTCGATCATCACGATGCTGACGGCGTTCATGGCGGCCTCCAGGGTCATTCCGCGGCCAGCGTCGTCGGGGCGCCGTGTGCCTCACGACCTGTAGCGGCCTCGCGCGGCAGCGTCACCTCGAAGGTGGTGCCCGCGCCCAGCGCCGAGGCGAGGTCGATGCGTCCGCCGAGCGACCGCACCAGCGCCTTGACGTGCGCGAGCCCGATCCCCTCGCCCGGCCGGTCCTGGACCCCGGAGCGGCGGAACAGCTCGAACACGCGGGCGTGGTCGCGCGGGGCGATGCCGCGGCCGTTGTCGGCGACGGCGATGCGCACGCGGTTGCCGCCCACCGACCGTGCGGCGATCGTGATCCGCCCGGGCCGGGCCGGGTCGAGGTACTTTACCGCGTTGTCGATCAGGTTGCCGAGGACCTGCTCGACCGCCAGCCGGTCCGCGACGATGGTCGGCAGGTCGGGGGCGACCTCCACCGTCGCGCCGGCGGTCTCGATCTGGTGGCGCTGCGCGTCGACGAGCGACCGCAGGAGGCGCGTCAGGTCGAGGGGTTCGGGCGCGAAGCTGCGCCGCCCCTCGCGCGAGAGCTTCAGGATGGCGGCGATCAGCCCCTCCATCCGGGTCACGGCGGCCCGGATGAAGCCCAGCGCCTCGCCGAGATCGGCGTCGAGCCGCTCGGCCTCCGGGTGGTCCCCCAGCGCCCGGCGGATCTCGGGGCGGGCCTCCTCCAGCTCGGAGGTGAAGCCCATGACGTTGACCAGCGGCGAGCGCAGGTCGTGGCTGACGATGTAGGCGTAGCGCTGGAGCTCCTCGTTCGATTCCCGCAGCTCGCCTTCGGCCTCGCGCTGCTCGGTGATGTCGGTGTGCACGCCGACCCACTCGGTGATCGCGCCGCGGTCGTCGAGGACCGGCACGGCGCGGATCGCGAAGTGACGCCAGTTGCCGTCGCGGGCGCGGACCCGGTGCTCGTGCACGAAGGGCCGGCGCGCGGCCACCGTCGCGTTCCAGGCCGCGATGCTCGGCTGCACGTCGTCGGGGTGCACGGCGCTCGCCCAGCCGAAGCCGGCATAGGCCTCGGGCGCCTGGCCCGTCAGCGCCGCCCAGCCGGGCTGCTCGCCGACCATCCGGCCGGCGGCGTCGTTGGTCCAGAGCACGCCGCGCACCGCCTGGACGGCGGCGCGGAACCGCGCTTCGCTGGCCTGCAGATCACGCTGGACCCGCTGCTGGTCGACGGACGAGGCCAGCATGGCGAGGAAGAGGATCAGGAAGGTCGCGCCGCCGACCGAGAGGGCGAGGTTCTGCTGGCCCGCGCCCACGCCGCCGGCATGGGCGGCGTGGGCGCCGGCGGCCTCCGCCGTGAACGTCGCCGCCGCCATCCCGGTGTAGTGCATCCCGGCGACCGCGAGGCCCATCACGAACGCGGCGGACAGCTTCTGCCAGACGCCGTGCCGGCGCAAGGTCAGCCACAAGGCGGCCGTCGCGGCGGTGACGGCGATCGCCACCGAGAGCGCGACCACGGGCCAGCTGTAGGCGAGATTGCCGGGCACCCGCATCGCCGCCATGCCGGTATAGTGCATGCCCGCGACGCCGACCCCCATCAGCGGACCGCCGACGAGGACCTCGCGCGGGCCCGCACCCGGACGGCTGATCAGGACGAAGGCCGCGCCGGTGGCGCCGACCGCGATCAGCAGGGAGGCGAGGGTGAGCGTGAGGTCGTAGGCGGCCGGCATGCCCATCTCGAAGGCGAGCATGCCGACGAAGTGCATCGACCAGATGCCGCCGCCCATCGCCAGGGCGGCCCCGGCGACCCAGGCCCAGCGCGGACCGCGGGCGGCGCCGCGCATCCGCCCGGCGAGGTCGAGGGCGGTGTAGGAGGCGAACACCGCGATCGCCAGGGACAGGGCGACGAGGGCGGGATTGTAGCCGGTATGGACCATGGCGCGACCGGTGACGGGGACATTCGCGCGAGGCGGGTCGCGGCCGTCGCCGCACGGCTCGGGTCGGCCAGCGCGCTCGCGGCTCGCGCGACCTTAGTGGGCTTTGGCCCGAAGGGAATCCCGGTTTGGCGAAAGAGCACCTCGCGTGCGGACGGCTTTCGCTGCGGGGGTGCCGGGGACCGCCCGCCGCGACGGCCGCCGGCGGGCTTCCGCGCGTCGGTCAGGCCAGGAGCAACTGGATCAGCAGGTCCGAGACGAGGACGAGAAGGACGCTCGCGGCGATGTAGGCCGGCATCCGGCTCGTGCGCCCGCGCAACCCGAGCGGCGACGCCGCGAGCTCGTCCGCATCGTCGAGGCGGCCGAGCCTCAGCACGACGCCGACGGCCGGGTGTCGGGCGGGGGGACGCGGTCGGCGGCGCGCGGGTCCGCCTGGGAGATCTCGCGGAGCAGGTCGTCGCGCTGCGCGTCGATCAGGTCGGGCAGGATGTCGTCGTCGCTGTCGTCGATCGCCGCGATCAGGCGGAAGCCCGATCCGACGCGCTCGAACGCGACCCGGACCTCGCGCTGCGCATACGGGTCGTGCGGGTCGAGGCAGAGATGCTCGGGCATGGTTTCGGGACACGATGCCGTCGGCGCGGCGAGGGCGCCCGCTTAGGCGGGCACCGTGACGGCCGGATGACGCAGGACTCGCACCCCGGCCGCCGGACGCCCGCGACGGGGCGCCCTCACGGGTCCCGGGGCAGCCCGGCTCGGCGTGCCCGAACTCGACCGGACCTGCCCTTACTTGCCGCCGGAGCCCGCGTAGGCGTCGATCGCCCGGCGGCAGTTCTCCGTCAGCGCGCCGCGGTTCTTCTTGAAGCACGCATCCATCGCCGGATCGTCCGGATCGATGTCGCCGCAGAGCTTCAGCGCGTCCCCGGTGCAGTACTTCTTCAGGTCCGCGTTGCCGCGCGTGGACGTGGGCGCGGCGAGAGCCGGGACGGCCGCGAGGGCGAGGACGAAGGCGAGCGGGGCGACGCGCATCATGGCTTCCAGCTGAGAGGATGTGGCGGGTCGCGGACCTGTTCGGGTCGACGAACCGTGCAGGGAACGCCGGACCGCGCGAAACGGCTCCGTCTTCCCCGGCCGGGCGCCTGCGGCATCGACCCTCCCTGCGGCGGCCGCGCGTCGACGGCGTGGGACGAAACCGGGCGCACGGCGTTCTCGACCCATGATCGATGATGCGCCCCGCCTCGGATTCTGCTGCAAGTTCGTGCTCACGCCGCCGCCGGAGGGCTTCAAGACCCTGAAGGCCGCCCGGGAGGCGGCGCTTCAGATGAACCTCACCAACGCGACCATGGCCTCGCTGACGGCGCTGGCTCCGGCGGCGCGGCGCGCGAAGATCGAGAATCTGGTCCGCCACAACCTCGGGGCGCTGGAGCGCCAGATCGCCTGGGTCGCCGGGCGGCCGCCGATCGCGCGCCTACTGCGCATGGCGAGCAACGTCCTGCCGGGCTACACCCATCCCGTGGCGCGCGACATCTACGCCGAGCCCGAGATGCGCCGCCTCGTGGAGGCGGGCCTCGCCCGCTGCGGCGCGGCGGCGCGGGCGGCCGGCATACGCCTCAGCTTCCATCCCGGCCCGTTCTGCGTGATCGCCTCGCGCAACCCGGCGGCGTCCGAGAACGGCATCGCCGAGTTCGAGTATCACGCCGAGCTGATGGCGCTGCTGGGCTACGGCGGCGGCTGGCACCCGCACGGGGCCCACATCAACATCCATGTCGGCGCCCGCGACCCCGGCACCGACGGCTTCCGCGCCGCCCTGCCGCGCCTGTCACAGACGGCGCGCGACCTCATCACCGTCGAGAACGACGAGAACGCCTTCGGGCTCGACGCGGTGCTGGCGCTCGCCGACAGCGTGCCGGTGGTGCTCGACCTGCATCATCACTGGGTCGAGAGCCGCGGCGAGTACATCGCGCCGGAGGATCCGCGGATCGAGCGCGTGCGCGCGTCCTGGCGCGGGGTGCGGCCGCTCGCCCATGTCAGCGTCTCGCGCGAGACGGTGCTGCCGGAGCACGACCGCGACGCGCTGCCCGACTTCGCCGCGCTGACCGAGGCCGGGCATTCCTGGCGCGACCTCGCCGCCCACTCGGACATGATGTGGAACAGGGCCCTGAACGCCCTGGTCGGGCGCCACATGAAATGGGCGGATTTCGAGATCGAGGCGAAGTCCAAGAACCTGGCCTCCGACGCCCTCGCGGCGGAATTCCGCGACGGAGGAGCCGGCGCATTCCCTTCCTAGCCGCACAGGCGTACCGGTTGCAGGGCGGCATCGGGCGGCCGATCGAAGGTCAACCGTTCGAGACCGTGGCCGCGTTCGAGGCGATGCCCTGTTCGAAGCGATGGGCTGTTCGCAGCGAAGCCCTGCGTTTGAAGCGATGCCTGCGCCGCCGGCAGGCCGACGGGATACCCCATGAAGGATCTGAGCCCGGAGGACGCGCAGGCCGTCGACAGGATGGCGTTCCACCTGCTGCGCGAGGCCTATTGCGACCTCGCCGGCGTGATGATGACCGCGAACGCCGCGGCCGCGCGGACGGTGCTGAGCACCATCGAGCAGCGCCTCACCGACACCCTCGGCCGCTTCCATTCCGAGACCGCCGAGGGCGCCGCCTCGACGGCGATCGTGATCGCGGTCGGCGACAAGATCGGCGACGTGATGGACGAGGCGCAGAACCGGAACGCCGCCCCGTCGGCCCGGAAGCGGACCGCCGACCTGAGAGGCTGACGCGGCGTGCCGGGACCGGGCCCGGCGCCGCGTCCGTTCCCGCCTCGCCGCGAGGCACCTTGTCGCGAGGACCTTGCCGCGAGGGCCTTGCCGCGAGGGCCTTGCCGCGGGGAAGGACGGTGCGTCCGCGAGGCGCGACGGCCCGGTCCCCCGCGGAATCCGCTGACGCTCCGGCCGTCGCCCGTGCTCCGACCGGGGGCCGGGAGAGCACGGCGGGGGCGCAAAAAGGCCCGGCGCGGAAGTCTCCGGCCGGGCCAAGGTGATCTCGGGCCTCCTGCGTGAACGAGTCAGGACCGGCCGTCATCCTCCAGATGGGGGATCGAGTTTCCGGCACCTGGCGCCCGGACGCTCGCGGAGGTTCCGCACCCCGGCGTGCCGGCGGCTTCACGCATGGCGCCCCTCGCAGCGGCCGACCCGAGCGATCGTCATCAACGGAGAGGGCGCGGGTCCCGGCCATCGACCCGATCCCAGCCGGGGGCCTGCGTCACCGCGGATGATCGTCCGCCGCTTTCGGCTCCGCCCGCTCCAGGGCGACGCGCGCGGCATGGAACCACCACAGCGGCATGTCGCGGTTCATCCCGGCCAGATCCGAGACCCAGCCCTCCTTCGGCATCGTGTCGGCGCGATCCGCGAACAGCCGCAGGGCGGTCTCGACCCGTTCACGCTGGGCGCGCTCGAGAATGGCCATGCGCTCGGCTGCGTTCCGCTCCGCGGTGAGCTTCACCAGGCGCTGCGTGGCCAGATCGTCGGCGTCGAAGGCGAATTGCTGCCAGAAGGTCTCCGCTTCCCGCGCGACGTCGCGCTCGCGCTGCATCAGGGGCAGGGCCGCCTCCGCAGCGGCCTGGGCGGCCGCGGAGGCCCGGGCGCGCTCAAGCATCCGGTTGTTGGCTTCCAGCAGTTCGCGCTCGCGCTCCGGACCCATGCGCTGGCGGCGCAGGACGTTCACCTCCTCCTCGACCATCCGGCGTTCCTCGCCCTGGCGCGCCAACAGGGCGAGCAACCCGGCGATGGGGCCGCCCAAGAGGGCATCGGCGCGCCCGAGATAGCGCGCGCGCAGCCCAGGATGCTCGCGGTCCAGGCGATCGCCGATCCAGGGCGGCGCACCGGCGATCTCCGCACTGTCGTGCTCGTAGAGGGTGCAGGCCATCGCGTCGCGCAGGCTGGCCGGCGTCGGATCGGTCATGGTCATGCGGATCTTTCGGCATGGAATGGGGACGCGCGGGAAACGCGGTCGTCGCGCACGCGGATCGCGGCCTGCATGACGGCGATCCCGACATGGTGGCCGATCTCGACGGGGAGCAGGCCGCCCGTCGTGCCGATCGGCCGGCATCGGGCGATCGGGAAGGCGGATCGGCGCCGATGTGCGAGACGAGGCCGGGCGAAGCGTCGCGCGGGGCCGACCGGATGGTTGGTGCTCCGGCAGCCGCACCGTGCTCTGGCAGCCACACTCGGCATCGACGTTCGCCGACACGGACAAGCTGCCACACTCTGTCCCAAGCGATCACCCAGGTCTCTGCGCATCCAGCGAGGCAAGGCGAGGTCGCGATGAGCACGAACGAACAGGCAAACGCAGGCGCCGTCGTGCCCTTTCCCGCCCGGATCTCTGCCGCGGTCGCGGACGCGGACACCGCCTCGATCATCGCCGTGCTGCAGGACCAGCTCGTCCTGGCTCGCGAAGGCAAGCTGCGATCGGTCGCCGTCGTGTCCGTGTCCGCAGATGGCGAGGCGGTCGGCACGCAGTGGTCGTGCAAGGGGGCCGACATCACCGGCCTGATCGGGAAGTTGACCGTCCTGACGCACGACCTGATGGCAGCGAGGACATAGCTGCGCCCGTCCGCCGAGCCGCGATCCGTGAAAACCCGAACCGACCTGTGAGAACCGCGTCCTTCGGCGCTTTTCCGGCCAAGCTCAGGCCTCGGCAGCCTCTCCCGACGCGCCGGTCTCCGGCGGCTTCGGAGCCGGCGCTTCGGCGATGTCCCGATACCAGCGCCAACGGGCTTTGCTGACGCGGCGCCGCTGGCCGGTCGCGTCGACGAAGTCGCCCGCGACGACCGCGTCGGGATCGGCTTTCACAAGACGGCAATACGTGCGCGCCATCTGAATGGCGTCGACCTGATCGAGCAGCGGTTTCCGGGTCACGACAGCATCCCCATCGCAAAAGACACGTCCCTGCCATACTGGGCTAAGTTTTCGTCAACGAACCGCCTCTATCTGCAACGATACGGAGGCCGTCGGGCGACGAGGCGAATCCAAAGCCGCGCCGGCCCTGTCCAGCGATCCTCTTCCTCTTCATCACGATGACTCGGATCACGGCCATGCGGCCGCCGGCCGAGTTCGACAGTCAGGATTGGCGTCCGTGAACTTCACCGTCACCGCTCGCATATCGGCACAACGGTTTTCGCATCACTACAACTCGATGCTGGACGCTCTGGAGCAAGGCCTATCGCTGCAGGCCTCGGGCCTGGCCGACGTCCGGATCGTCGACGGCAATGGTCACGCCCGCACCCCTGCCGCGATCTATCAACTCCTGTTCGGAGCCAAGGACACCGTCGCCCCGACCGGCGGGGAAACCGCCGTCCTCGCCCTGGCGGCCTGACACTCCCTCGGCCTGAACGGCGTCGCGGTGGCGGCCCTCGCCGCGGGAGGTCTCGCGCCCGCGTTCGCCCGGAGGCCGCCGGGCTCGGTCGATCCGTCCGTCGCCGTCGGCACAGGGGCGACGTCCCGCGTTTGCCTGGCGGTCGGCACCGGCCCACATTCGGCGGCACGCAGCCTCCTGAAGGGACTCCGGTGATGGACCCGCACAATTACCTCCTGATCGCGTGGGCCGTCGGCGCGTTGGCGCTCGGTCTTGGAACCGCTTGGCTCGCGCGCCGGGCGCCCTGAGCGTCACCCGGAGAGCAACAGGCTCGGGTCTGGCGCCCGAACCGAGCACGAACGCCGGATCGTCGGCGCGACGATGCGGCACCGGCCGGCGCCTCACGCGTCATAGGACCACCGATGCCCCGCCGGCTCGAAGTCGCCCTCGTCTGTCGGCCGCCGCGATGCCGGAACGGCGGGCATAGCCGCCGCGATCACCCCGGGCGTCGACCCAGCGCAGGATCGTCGCGAGCAGGAGGCGGTCGGCGACGCAGGGGTCATTCGGAGCGCCGCCCTCGTCCATGTCGTCGGGCGGCCTCCATGCTCGGGCGGCGAACTCGCCGATCCCGTCCGAAGGTTCGGTGGCTCGAGGCCGTTGCGACCTCACCCGCTCTGCCGCCTCGCCGCGGCCGACCCGCGATCGCCGTCGAAAGGTCACGTGCGGGACGGCAATCCCGTGCGCCCGTCGCCGCCCTCGACGCCGATCATGGCGCGACACGTCCGGCCGGACCGGGCCGGCTCCCGGGGGCCGACCGCCTGCCGGCGGCCGCACGTCCGGGTGAGACGCAGATACACGTCGTAGAGGTCGGCGTGGTCGCCGAACCGCTGCCGGAGGCGCGCCAGGTCGTAGGTGCCGCGCCGGTTGCACGGCGGGCACGCGACGACGAGCCGGCCACCCCGGAGATCGCACAGGCGCTCCCTCAGCCGGTTTTCGCGATCGGCAACGCACCCACCGGCATCGCCGCCATCGGCGGCCCGGAGCGGCCAGGGTCGCGCTGGCCGATCGGAGCGCGCGGGCTGGCTTTCGAGGACATGGAGCCGTTCCCGCCGATGTGCGCGATGGCGCGGCCGCCGGTCCGGTCGCGCGGACCTGTCCCCGCACCTTCGGGCTCGATGCGGAGCGCCGGGCGAAGCGATGAACGAGACCAAGGTTTTGGAAAGGTGATGGCTCCCCGAGCCGTTCTCAAACAACCCTTTATCATCGAGACTGTTTGCCCCGCACCTGGGGGGGAGGGGGGGTCATTGAGGCGGAAGGGTTATTTTCGGCGGCCCCCGCACCGACATCGCCTTGGTAGCGTCCGCTCCCGCCTGCCACGACGATCACCCCATGCGCGACCCGACCGTCAGCCTGTTCCGGTTCGCGAGCGGGCACACGGTGGACCCGGCCGCCGCGGTGAAGGACCATGAGCCATCGCGGAAGGCGGTCGCCGAGCCCGGCGCATCCGGGAATTTTCAGCGCGGCATGGTGCGAACCGCGATCCTGCTGGCGCGGCCGACGGCCCCGCGAGCGACTTAGCCGAGCGCTCGCATCCATGTTGCTGCAGCCGGTGAACTCGGCAATTCTAGCTCTCCAGATGTTTTGCGTGACGCGCGGTAGTCCCGAGGGCTCTGGCCGTAAGCCTCCCGGAAGGTTCGGCTGAAGTGGCTGAAATTACCGAACCCGTAGGCTTCACTGATCACGCCGATATTTCGGCCCTCATGCGGATCATCCAAAGCCGCCCTCACGGCAGCGAGACGTTGCTGCATCAGATAGCGGGCTACCCCGCCTTCAGGTTCGAACAGGTGGTACAATCGGGTCCGAGACAAACCGACAGCCGATGCGATCTGCTCGACCGTCAGCGCCTTGGCAAGGTTGCTGCGGATGTACCGTTTCGAGGCGGACAATCGGGCCATGCTTGCCGGGGCACTTGCCATCGCCTGCCGATCCCGGTCGGGCCGGGCTATGGCTGCAAGCAAGTGGAGCGTGGCCTGCGCAATGTCGAGCGCCTGGTCCGTCCCTATCGTGTGCCGATGCGCGACCAAGCCGCGGAGATGTTCAGCAAGCAGGCAGGCCGTTGGACCAGCGAGGATCGCCCCATGCAGCGTTTCTTCGTTAGGAAGCAGGCGAGCGACGCTGTCGCGCGCGAGGCTCACGATTAGTGAGTTTGTTTCGCGAACTCGGCTGCGTCGATAAGGCTGCGACAGGTCGTTGAGCGTGAAAGCGCCAGGCGGAACTTTTTGGGTGCCGCGATCCGACTCGATCGCGTAGGTGTGCTGGCTCAGCAGCAGGGTAAACCGCTCCTGGCCATCCTGCCTGATCTTAGATCGCGTGCGGCCTGTCCTTTGAGGCGAGGCGTTCATGACGTGCAGCAGGACCGGACCGATCTGTGTGGTGTCGATGCGAGCAGAGAAGCCGTGCGGGTCCGCATCCAGATCGTGAGCGCTGAACAAGGTCCGCCACGCGTCGAAGCGATCGCGCTCAGGCAAGTCATCAGTCGAGAACGAAGAATGCCGAACAACGCTCATGACGCTGCTTCTTTTCCTCGAGGAGATCGCCTCTCGCGAGGGAGGCGGGCCGCAGGTCTACTCGCCCTGAGATCCAATGAAGCGCTGTTCATGGAGTAGGGCGAGCATCGGCGTACTCGATTTGCGGGTCGCTTTCCATCTTCTGGTTGAGCGTCTGAATACTGCGTCGAGACCTCGCACGCCCTGCAGCGTGTGACGATCGTCATCGCCCGACGCGCCCTCAGATTGCAGCACCCGCCGCCACGGCTTTGTCCCGCTCTACTCGATCGGGTCGGGCTTCCTCGGGATGCTCGCGGCCGAGGGGTACGCGAGGCTGGCGTGAGTAGCCTCATCGGCTCCCGCACGCAGCCCGACAGCGACTGCGACCTCATCGCCCGCGATGCGGATCGCTACCGCGTCGGCCGGATCCGGCGCGAGCACGGCAACCTGCAGCGGGGGGCGTTCTTCCCGAAGGGGGTCCAAGGCTGCGCCTGGCACAGCTGGCTGCGGGTCGAGAGCAAGGGACGAGGCGACTGAGCGCCTGCATGTCGCGTGGCGCGCGTGAATGGCGATCGACGAGGCGGGTACGGCAGGGCCGAACGCCGCGTTGTGCCGCCCGGCCCGCGCCTCCACCCCGCCGGCCGTACCATCGTGCGGCATGATCCGGATTATCGACCAAGCCCTTGCGGAGCCCCCAGCCGATCGCTCGGAGCGCCTGGAGACAATTCAGCAGCCATCCTTGCAGCCATCCTGGCAGCGTTCCCGGACGCGACGATCGAGATCGTCCCGGGCCCGCTCGACGACGACCTCGCGGTGGAGGTTGGGCGTCCGCTCTCGCATCTCGACGCGTCGCAGGCCGTCCGGAAGCGCCGGGGCGACTTCAGTCCCGTCGGCAGCGCGGCCGAGCCGTAGCCGTCAGATGCACGGAACGCCCCCTCATCGTGGCTCGCGGGGTGCGATGGCGCGTTGCGGACCGTCGTCGCCCCAAGCCCGAGGACGATACCGCACCTGACAGGTCGGCGGGGGCGACATCTGTCGAGGAGCCATCCCTCTCGACGCTCACGCCTCCATGTGATTGCTGATGGTACCGGCCTTCGTAGAGCCGGACCTCGGGAGTGACCATGCGAACCAGTGGCGTCATCATCGCCGTGCTCGGCTGCGCCCTGGGCGTCGCGCCTGCGCAATCCCGCATCGTGGGCATCGATATCACGACGGTCGAGCCCTTCGCCGACGGGGTCGCGTTCGGTGCGGCCGGCGCCTACGAGCGCGTCATCGGCACGGCGCGCGGCGAGCTGGACCCGGCGGACCCGGCCAATGCCGGCATCGTCGACATCGCGCTCGCGCCCCGCAACGCGCGCGGCATAGTCGCGTACCAGACCGACCTGTTCATGCTGCGCCCGAAGGATCCGGCCCGCGGCAGCGGCACGCTGCTGTTCGAGGTGCTGAACCGCGGCCGCAAGTTCCTGTTCAACTGGGTGCTCGACGCGCCGGCCCAGGCGGCCCAGGCCGTCAACGATCCGCGCACCGCCACCGACGCCGGCACCGGCCTCGTCCTGCGCCGCGGCGACACGGTCGTCTGGTCGGGCTGGGAGGCGGACGCGCTGCGCCAGCAGGGCGGCATGGCCATCGACGTTCCGGTCGCCGGCCGCAACGGCACGCCGATCGTCGAGACGGTGCGCGACGAGCTCGTCAGCGCGACGCGCGGGCCGCCCGAGGCCCCGTTCTACCTCACCTTCAAGACCGCCGGCCCGGACAAGGCCGACGCGCAGCTCACCGTTCGCCGGCGCGAGGGCGATCCGCCTCGCCCGGTCCCGGCCGAAGCCTGGCACTACGCCACGCCGCGACAGCTGGAGTTGCTGCCCAAGGGTACCAAGCCCCTGCCGGGATCGCTCTACGAGTTCACCTACCCGGCCACCGAACCGAAGGTGCTCGGCATCGGCTTCGCCGCGACGCGGGACGTGGTGGCTTATCTGCGCGGTGGTGCCGCCGACGGCGCGAACCCGGCCGGCGGCACCATCCGCCATGCCGTCGCCCTCGGCATCTCGCAGAGCGGGCGCTACCTGCGCGACTTCGTCTACCAGGGCTTCAACCGCGACGAAGCCGGCCGCCGCGTCTTCGACGGCATGCTCTCGCACATCGCGGGCGTCGGCGGCATCTTCCTCAACGCCCGGTTCGGGCAGCCCTCCCGCACCAACACGCAGCACGAGGACCACCTCTATCCCGAGAACGCCTTTCCGTTCTCGACCGCACGGCAGCACGATCCGGTCACCGGCCGAACCGACGCGCTGCTGCGCGGCGACGGCTTCGATCCGCTCCTGATCGAGGTGAACACCGGGACCGAGTACTGGCAGAAGGGCGCCTCGATGCTCACGACGGATCCGCTCGGCCGGACCGACGTGGCGCTGCCCGGGACGTCGCGCGCCTTCCTGGTCTCCAGCGGCTTTCACTACGGGCGCGCCGGTCTGACCTCGACCAAGGGGGCGTGCGCGAACCTGCGCAGCACCCTGAACCCGGCGCCGGCCCTGCGGGCGCTGCTGGTCGCGCTCGAGGAATGGGTGACCGCGGGCAAGGCCCCGCCGGACAGCCGTGTCCCGCGGTTGTCGGACGGCACGCTGGTGGACGCCGCCGAGATCGGCTTTCCGTTCCTGGTCGGCATCCCGGTCCCGACGACGCCGAACGCGATCGCGCGGTTCGGCACCTACGTCGATCCCCGCCCCGAGACCGGGCCGCAGTACCGCCCGCTGGTGCCGCGGGTCGACGCGGACGGCAACGACGTGGCGGGCATCCGCCTACCCGCCGTCGCAGCCCCCCGCGCGACCTTCACCGGCTGGAACCTGTATGCCGACCCGTTCCCGGCCGGCGCCCTGTGCGATCGTGAGGGCAGCGAGATCCCCTTCGCACGCACACGGGCCGAACGGACGGCCGCCGGCGACCCCCGCCCGTCCCTGGAGGAGCGCTACGCCGAGCCGGACGCCTACGTCGCGGCCGTCGCGAAGTCGGTCGATGCTCTCGTCTCGGATCGCCTGCTGCTGCGCGAGGACGGAGACCGGCTGATCGCGGCGGCACGCCAAGGAGCGACCCCCTAGCCGAAACTGGCAGGTCGAAGAGAAAGCTGGGCCACCGCTCGCGCGGTCTCGCTCCATGGAGAGTTCATGCGCGCACGTCTCACCGGCGCTGCTCTGTTCGTCCTCGCGGCGGCCGGCGCCACGGCTCAACCCTACCGACGATCGGCGCCCTCCGCCTCCATCGGATGAGGATTACGATGGGCCGCCGCCACACCGCTACCGACCGCCCCCGCCGGACTTCGATGACGACAGGCCGCTGCCTCCGCCGCGTCGGCGGGGGCCGCCTCCGCCGGATGACGACGACGATGACGGCCCGCCCCCGCCGCCCCGGTCACGCGCCTACTGAAGCCCGCGAACACGCTCCCTCTCGCGTAGGGCCCGTTCGCTTTTTGTGCTGGCTGTGGCGTGGCTGTAGCAGCCACAGCGGAGCCCTTCGGTTACCGTGGGGCATCCTTCAGGTGCCTCACATGCTCACGTTGACCTCGATCATCACCCGCAGCGTCCTCGCTGTCGCGACCGTGGGCGGCCTTGCGATCCTGGCCGACGGCGCGGTGCGATCTCAGCTCGAGCGGGCTGTGCGGAGCAATCTGAACGTCGTCGGGCGTGCTCCGGCGCCGATGCGGGTTGCCCGGGTGGATGAGCGCTACGTCGCGAAGGGGCTCGATCGGGGTCGGCTTGGCGCCACCATGCGAATGGTTGGCACCGACGACGCGCAGTAAGCGCATCACGCACCGTCGATCCGGGGCCTAAGTCCCATCGCTCCGCTTGCCGCGGGCGACCTCGCGCATGGCCTCGTCCGGCAGCGGCCGCTGAAGCTGCAATGCCTCC